>JAZRCU010000048.1:0-2056 GCA_045659965.1 Faecousia sp. | reverse complement strand
CTGCGCTGACTTCCTCTTCAATTTGCCACATATTCAGCTCTGTCATTTTAAATCCTCCGGCATTTCCAGTGTGAAATGTCCCAGCTTACCAGAGCGATATTCCTCCAGCAAAACCTTTGCCATCCGCTCCGTATTGATCTCACCTCTGGCAAGAAGATACCCTCGTTTTCTTCCAGCATCCTCCAGCAGTTCATAGCCCGGTTTCTCAACCGTAATATCAATCCCATAACGCTCCTGCAAGGTCTGGGGATAGAACTTAAACAGAAGTTCCATGAGTCTGCAGGCAAGTTCCTCTACGTCGATCACATTTTCCTTGACTGCTCCGGTATATGCCAGCATCATGCCCACATTGGGATCTTCAAACTTCGGCCAAAGAATACCGGGTGTATCCAAAAGCAAAAGGCCATTATCCACAGTGACCCACTGCTTGCCCCGGGTAACACCGGGCCGATTTTCCGCCTTTGCACCTTTTCTGCCAGAGATCTGATTGATCAAGGTAGATTTACCAACATTGGGAATACCAACGATCATAATGCGAAGAGGCTTATTCATACCTTTTGCTGCATTACGTTCGATTTTCTCCTTCAGCACAGAGCGGACTGCCGGCTGGAAGTTGTTAATACCCTTGCGACTTTTACAGTCTGTTGCTACTGCAGCCATACCTTTGCTGCGAAAATAGTCCATCCAGATCTTAGTTGCATTATTGTCCGCAAGATCCATACGATTTAAAATGATAATTCTAGGCTTTGTGCCGCAAATGGCATCAATATCAGGATTTCTGCTGGATACAGGAATTCTGGCATCCACAATTTCGCAAACAGCATCCACTTGCTTTAAGTCCGCTTCCATCTGTCTGCGAGTTTTTGTCATATGACCGGGATACCATTGAATATTCATCTTTTCAGAATCCATTACCACAACACTCCGATCCTGTCAAAACTTCTTTGCACTCTTCCGCCATCATTTCCGGGAATTAACAAAAAGATTGCGCGTCCAAGTATCTCTCGCTTATCAATCAGTCCGATTTCCGGGCTACGGCTATCCTTTGAATTTCCACGGTTGTCACCCAGAACAAAAACACATCCATCGTCTACAGTTACAGGGAAATCCACACCCTCGTATAAAAATGTAGGCGTTAAGATATAGTCCTCCTCCAAGGGCACATTATCCACATAGACAACGCCGGCCTGAAAATCAATATCTACCGTTTGGCCTTCAGTTGCGATCACACGCTTAATAATAGGCGCGCCTTCATCAAAATCATCTTTACTTGCCACAATAATATCACCCTGCTTTGGCTCACCATACAATACGTTGCCCACCAAAAGCAGCCAATCTCCATCTGTTAATGTGGCATTCATAGACGGGCCGGAAACAACTACAACACGAAACAAAAAAGAAAACACCAATAAAACACCGGCAATCAAAAATACGAAATCATGCAGGTACGAAATAAAAATATTATCCTCTTTGGTCTGCGGTTTGTCCTTCCGCCCGGAATTGACCTGTTTCTCTTCCAAAGAAAATACCCCCTTGGGTCATAAATCTTCTATGATTATATACTATTTTGGGTAATAAAAAAAGAGGGTTTCCCCTCTTTTTTTATTCTTTTTTGAATTAGACACGTTCCTTAACCTTAGCAGCCTTGCCAAAGCGCTCACGCAGGTAGTACAGCTTAGCGCGACGTACCTTACCCTTACGAACGGTCTCAACCTTAGCTACGTTGGGAGAGTGAACAGGGAATACCTTTTCACAGCCTACGCCGTAGCTGATACGACGAACAGTGATGGTCTCACCGATGCCGCCGTGCTTGCGAGCGATGATGGTGCCTTCGAACACCTGGATACGCTCACGAGAGCCTTCCTTGATCCGCACATGCACACGAACAGTGTCGCCAACCCGCATTTCGGGCAGCTCTTCCTTCATGTACTGGCTGGACAGAGCCTTTACCAAATCCATATCTTTGTCCTCCTTAATATTAGGCGTTCTTGCAACGTTACACCCGGCGATATGGTTCCCGGCGTTGTAGAGGACTCACCTTGATTTCAGACCGAGT
>JAZRCU010000047.1:0-11138 GCA_045659965.1 Faecousia sp. | reverse complement strand
CAGAGAAACAGTGGACTTACCTTCGCCGAAGGGAGTGGGGGTAACAGCGGTAACTTCGATGAACTTGCCGTCGGGCTTATCCTTCAGACGGTTCATAACCTTGATGAAGTCGATCTTGGGGGTCTTGCCGTAGGGGATGATTTCGTCTTCCAACAGACCCAACTTCTCACGGAAGAAGTCTACAGGGGGCAGTGTCTTTTCTGCCTCTTCTGCGATCTGCCAGTCCTTATAGATGGTGGGGTCCAGTTTTACAATACCCTTTTCATCTACGTACTTGCCGTCAACAAAATTGATTGCCATAGTAGTTTTCCTCCTTATTATAGGGCGCTTTCGCGCATTATTAACAATTTTCTACCTTTGCTGCATCCCGGATCAGCTGCATAACCTTGGTGGTCAGCACATTGCGGTTCAGGGCTGCTTCAAATTCCGGGGTGTAGTAGGGCTTTAACTGCTCTACTGTCATATTGTTCTGCTGTGCGATCACTGCAACTGCCTGTCCCAGCTCTTCCTGAGTGGCTTCCAGCTTCTCCAGCTTTACAATTTCATCTACTGCCGCCTGATTACGCAGGTTTGCCTCAGCAGTTGCGTAGCTGTCCTTGCGCAGCTCCTCAGGGGTCGTCTGCAGGAAGGAACAGTACATATCCAGACTCAGACCCTGCTGACCCAGCTGGGCTTCTAAGGCCTTCATCTGCTCATCCACCGCTTTTTCCAGCATTTCAGGATCAGCGGTAAACTCCAAAGTTTGGGCGGCCTGCCGCAACAAACGGTCCTGCAGATCCATCTCACCGCGCTCGTCAGTGAATGCCTGCATACTCTGGCGCAGCTTTTCTGTCATATCCTTAAGAGACTCGCAACCGCCAAATTCCTTGGCAAACACATCGTCCAGCTCATAAGCTTCCTTAATGCGGATCTGATGGATCACGCATTCAAACCGAGCTTCCTTGCCTGCCAGTTCCGGCGCGTGATATGTTTCGGGGAATGTCACACGGACTGTCACCGGCTCACCGGGGACTTTGTCCAGAAGCTGCTCTTCAAAACCGGGAATAAAGGTGCCGCTGCCCAAAACCAAGGTCTGATTCTGGGCTGTGCCGCCGGCAAACTGCTCATCACCGCAGAAGCCTGCATAATCCAAAATCACCTCATCACCGGACTGGGTGGGGCGATCCTCCACCAGCGTCACCCGAGGATTTTGCTGCTGTAAACGCTGCAGCTGCTTATCTACTTCCTCAGAAGTAACCATATGACGGGATAGCTGGGCTTCCAGCCCCCGATAGGTAAATGCCATGTTGCTTTGCTCCTTTTTCAGTGCTGTCAGGTCCAAAACACCCAACGTGGGATATTTTACCTCTTTCCTGTTGCAAAATAAATAAGTTTATGATATTTTATCTATAGATACAAACTATAGATTGGAGCACGCCTTATGAATTACAATTACCTGCGGTATTTCTCCGTCCTGGCCCAGCTGGAACATTACACCCTGGCCGCGGACCGTCTGGAGATCTCCCAGCCTTCTTTAAGCAGCGCCATCCGGCAGCTGGAGGGCGAACTAGGCGTAAAGCTTTTTGAGAAAACCGGCAGAAACATCCGCCTCACCGAACAAGGGCGTTACTTCCAAAAAAAGGTAGACAGCGTGCTCAACGAACTAACCGAAGCCACCCAAGCCCTCCAATCCAGCCAGGAAAACGCCCCGGTTGTCATTCGTCTGGGTTTTATCTCCGGCTCTTTAGAGGGCGCTGTGGCCCAGCAGATCGTCAAAACTCTACAAACAAACATACGCTGCCGTTTTCACATTACCGAAGGCTCTGCCAAGGATCTGATGGATCTGCTTCATCAGGAAAAACTGGATATGGCGATTTTAGATGTTACGGTCCGTGACCGTAGCCTCCACTTCCGCAGCCTGCGGCAAAGAGATTTCTATGTGGCCGTGCCTACCGGTCATCCCCTGTCCGGTCAGCACAGTCTGAAACCCGGTGACCTTGTCAATTACAAGCAAATCGGCTTCAGCCACAGCATGGACAAGATCTTTGAAGATTGGGCCGAGCATCAAGACACCCGGCAAAATTACGTTTGTCAAGTCAACTCCGTCTCCGGAGCGCTTAGTCTGGTGTCTGCCGGTGTGGGCATCGCCATCATCCCGGACGAATGTATGATCCCCCACAAAAGCATCTCTTACATCCCCCTTGCCAACCGCCACCAAGCCCTTTACTTATGTATCGTCTATGACCGCTGGCTGGAACCTCCTGTTTGGGAATTTGCCGAGCAGATCGTCAAAACCTTACGGCAACAATAAAAAGCACCGCAGAAGGGAGCTAACCTTCTGCGGTGTATCTTTTATTCCATAATGGTTCCGTCGGGATGGAACAGAGGAAGCTTCTCCAAGTAAATAATATCTTCTCTGTTCTGGGCATCGCCCCCAGCCAGCACAGCCATACGGCCTGCCACCACACCGCCGGCCTTTTCTACCAAGGCTTCCAAAGCCAACAGGCTCTCGCCGGTGGAGATCACATCGTCCACGATCAAGATCCGCTTGCCCTTCATCAGCTCTGCATCTGCCACATCCAGATATAACTTCTGCTCCTTGGCAGTGGTGATAGACTTAACGCTGGACTCAAACACACCGGTCATGTAAAGCTTTGCGCCTTTCCGGGCCAGAAAATACTTCTTTGCGCCGGTCTGCCGTGCCATCTCATGGGCCAGAGGAATACCCTTTGCCTCTGCGGTAATAATGTAGTCATACTCCGGGGCAACCTTCAAAAGCTCCCGGGCACAAGCCACCGTCAGCTCTTGGTCACCAAAGACCACAAAGCCGGCAATATACAAACTATCTGTCACCTTACAAATCGGCAAGTCCCGTTCCAGACCTGCCACATGCATGCGGTAGAACATAGCAATACGCTCCTTTTATATAAATAGATACTATTATTATACTACCCCACAAAAAAATGTCAAGAAATCCTGCATGTATCTTCCTGTACACTTGCAAAAACCGCCCAAACCGAGTAAAATAAAGAAAATACTGCCAATAGATCTGATCCATATATACGAACCTTGCCCTCTGGAAATTCCAGATGAAATTTTAAACCATAAGGAGCAGCAATATGTTTGAAGGCTTCTGCCCAGAGACCATTGATTTTCTCTGGGGCATTCGAATGAATAATAACCGGGATTGGTTTCTGGATCACAAGAAAGATTATGTAAACCACCTATATGAGCCCATGAAGGCCTTGGGACAGGATCTGTACCAGCTTTTCTCGGACCGTCCGGGCAACCTTTTGAAGGTCAGCCGGATCTACCGGGATGCCCGTCGGCATCACGCTCTGCCCTACAAAGAAAGCCTGTGGATCTGCATCCGCCGGGATGTGGATTGGTGGGTAGAACATCCTTGTCTATACTTTGAGATCTGTCCGGATGAGGTATCTTACGGCTTTTTCTACTACAAGCCTTCTCCTGCCGCCATGGAAACTCTGCGAAACCACTTATCTGCCAACCCCAAAGAGTTTTTAAAGCTGATCAAAGATACCGAAAAAGCCACCGGTGTCCCGGTGACTGCCAATATGTACAAGCGCCCCAAGGATGCGCCCCGAGAGGACCTACAGCCATACTTTTCCTGGAAGGATCAGCTTAGCTGCGTGGTCACAGAGCCCATTGGGCCGGAGATCTTCGGACCGGAGCTTGGCATCCGGGCCAAGGAATTTATCGGGAAACTCATCCCTTTATATGAATATTTCTGCCGGTTTTAAGTAGGCAGACAAGTACAATTTTCTCTTCGTCAAGTGAATTTTGTTCCTATCTGCCGGATCGTATCATTCCGGTGATACCCTTGACAAGCATTTCTTTGTCGTCACAAAGCTTTGTTTGTCCAATGTCAGTATATCCTTTTGGACTACTGCTGATACTATGTAAAATTTTCCACATCACAGGAGAGATTATGAATTCCAGAACAAAAAACTTAACACAAGGATCCCCCTTTCGGTTGCTTCTAAGCTTCTCACTACCGCTGATGTTGGGAAATGTGTTCCAGCAGCTATACACCGTGGTAGATACCATGATCGTTGGTCAGGTGCTCCATGTGCAGGCTCTGGCCGCCTTAGGCGCATCGGATTGGCTCAACTGGATGATGCTGGGTCTATTGCAAGGTCTGACCCAAGGCTTTGGTATTCCCATGGCTCACGCCTTTGGCGCAAAAGACATCTCCAGCCTGAAAAAGACCATTGCCACATCTTTAAAGATCTGCATCGTCAGCGCCATTGTGTTGACCTTAGCCGGCCAGCTTTTCTTGGATCCGGTACTGAAGCTTTTAAAGACACCGGACACCATCCTGCCCAACACCACCTTATATCTGCGCTATATGTTTATGGGCATCCCCATTATCATGGCCTATAACTTATTTGCCTGTATTCTCCGGGCTCTGGGCGATGCCAAAACACCCCTAAACGCCATGATCGTAGCCGCCATTGTCAACATCGGCCTGGATCTATTGCTGGTGGCAGTATTCCCCTTTGGAATTGCCGGTGCGGCAGTGGCTACCCTGATCGCCCAAGGTGTTTCCGCCCTATACTGCTATCTGTATTTAAGAAAATCAGAATATTTCAAGCTGACCCGGGAGGATTTCACTTCCGACCCCAAACGCACCTTCAATCTTCTGGGTATGGGCGCTCCCATGGCCATGCAAAACACCATGATCGCCTTAGGCGGCATGATCGTACAGTCTGTTGTCAACGGCTTTGATGTGATCTTTATTGCCGGTTTTACCGCCACCAACAAGCTTTACGGTGTGTTGGAGATCGCCGCCACCTCTTACGGCTACGCCATTGTCAACTATACCAGCCAGAATATGGGCGCCGGGCGGCTGGACCGAATCAGAGATGGCACAAAAGCCGCCACATGGCTAAGCCTCATCACCTCTGTGGTCATCGCCATCGTCATGCTCACCGGCGGCAAGCTGATCCTGCGAGGCTTTATCTCCGGCACTGCAGAGGAGATCTCCGGTGCTATGTATTACGGCTACCGCTACTTAGCCCTTATGAGCTTTAATATGCCCATCCTTTACATCCTGTATGTTTTCCGCTCTGCCACCCAAGGCTTAGGGGACACAGTCAAACCCATGCTCTCAGGCGTTGCTGAGTTCTTTATGCGCTTAGCAGGCGTCATGTTGCTACCGGCCATCTTTGGCTGCGAAGGCACATTCTTTGCAGAGATCGCTGCATGGTACGGGGCAGATATGGTGCTGATCCCCAGCTATTTTATTACCTTCCATAAGATCAAAACATCTTTCCAAAAGCCTTCGGTATAACCGAGGGCTTTTTGTTCTTGCTTTTTTGTAAAAAAGCCGTATAATAAAAAAGATTTTGAAAAACGGAGCGATATTATGGCAGATACTTTTTTGCTGACCCTAAGTAATGTTGGGCAGTTATTATTCTTTATGGTGTTAGGTTATGTGCTGCGGCGCATGCGCCAGCTACCTGACAACGCAGGAAACGTGCTTTCTTTGTTGTGTGTGCTGATTTTCCTGCCGGCTTACACCGTGGTCAATCTTTCGAAAAACTTTACTGTGAGCATGCTGACAGAAAATCTCCAGCTTTTTGGCGCTGGTCTTGTTTTTGCTCTGGCGATCATTCTTCTGGGACGTCCTCTGGCCAGAGCCTTTGGCAGAGATGATCTGGAAGTACGGTCTTTAAAATATGCCTTCACCTTCCCCAATTTCAGCTATTTCGGTTATCCCGTTGTGGAAGGCGTTTTCGGCAATGCTATGCTGGGTAATTTCATGGTGTTCCTCATTCCCACCTCCATCGCCTGCAACACCTATGGTTATCTTTTATTTCAAGATAGCAAGAAAGGCAAGTTCTGGCGACTTTTGCGCTCCCCCATCGTGCTATCTCAGCTGATCGGTGTGATCTTAGGCTTGTCCGGAATTGCGCTGCCCAAGGTGGTGTCCGGCACCCTGACCCTAGCCGGAAACTGCATGAGCCCTTGCTCTATGCTGATCGGTGGCTTCCTGTTGGGTAAATTCTCCCCCAAGAAGCTTATCTCCAGTTCCCGGGCCTATCTTCTGTCCGCCATTCGGATGCTTGCTATCCCCTTGGTTTTTGGCGGTCTACTGTACCTCGTCGGCATTCGGGGCGAGATCATGTTCCTTGCCACTTTGACGGTTTCTCTGCCGCTGGGTATGAACCTTGTGGTATTCCCGGAAAGTCTTGGCTACGAAATCCAGGCACAGAAGAACGCAAGACTTTGCTTCGTTTCTTACTGTCTTTCCCTTTTGGTGCTGCCTGTGGTGTTCTCCCTTTTGGTAGCAATTTGTATGTAATAAAAAGCCTCTCCTGTCAGGAGAGGCTTTTATGTTTCTTTATTCTTTTGGGCGATCATCAGCCAGAGGGTAATGCCATTAGACAAGATGGAAGCAATATCAAATAGCGCCCCTACATAAGACTGCAACACAAAATGATAAAATGTCCAAGGCACAAAGCACAAAGTAACCAACAGTTTAAACTTGATGGGATCTTTTGTGTCCATCAATAAAATGTACACAGCGCACACCGCCGCCGGCAAATAGCCAAGGAGGCCTTGTTCATTGAACAATAGGGTCATTAAAACAGAAGCCCCGATCAATATGGCCTTCCAAACAAAATTTAACTTATCCTTATAAGAAAGATAATTTCTAAAACAAGAAAGCAAATTGCTGATCGCCCCGGTGACACCGCCTAATAGCAGCATACTCACCGCCTGCATAAACAGCTGCAGGATCTGCACCGCCAAGATCTTTGCCTTTTCCCGGATAGAGCCGGAAGCCACTTGGATGCCCGCCGCGATCAAGTCAATGATATTTGCAATTACAACTATCATGCTCTTTCTCCCTTTGCAACAGTTCCCCCTGATACAGGTTTTTCTGTATCAGGGGGTTATCATTGATTATCTTGTGCCCTTATCGTAAGGTATACCAGCTGCCTTGGGTGCCCGGGACTTCTTGGATGTGAAAGCCAGCACCACCAGAGAAATGATATACGGCAGCATGTTGTAAACCACGCTGGGAATATTCATTGCCGTCAGGAAATCAAAGCCGGAATAAACATTGCCCAATGCCCGCAGGAAGCCAAACAACAGCGCTGCCAGAGCGATCCGCAGGGGGTGCCATGCGCCAAAGATCATAACCGCCATAGCAAGGAAGCCGAAGCCGGCTACGCCGTTTTCAAATTTCCAGATGCTGACACCGGCAGTAATATACACAATGCCGCCCAAACCGCCCAGAAGGCCAGAGATCAGCACACCGGCATAGCGCATCTTCTGTACATTGATACCCACAGAAGCCGCTGCCTGAGGATGCTCGCCGCAGGAACGCAGCCGCAGACCGAAGGTGGATTTATACAGCACCACATAGGCGATCACCAGACAAATTACTGCCACCAGCATAAACCAGTTAAACTCAAACTGGCCAAGCCGAACAATGAACAGATCCTTTGCATCGGTGTAGGCAATATCAGATGACACGTCATTACCACCGGAAGCGATGGTGTTCATAGCCTTCACGGCCACAGTTGCGCCGGCAGTTGCCAGCATGTTCATCGCCGTACCGGTGATGGTCTGGTCTGCCTTAAAGCTGTCCGCCGCCACCGCTAAAAGCAAGGAGAATATACAGCCAAACAAGGCGCTGACCACAATGGTAATGCCAACCATAGGCAGCGCGCCCACGCTGACAGGTAAAAACTTCATTACCAAAGCGCCGCCTAATGCACCAATGACCATGATGCCTTCCAGACCGATGTTGATCACACCGCTACGCTCGGCAAAGCAGCCGCCTAGGGCCACCAGCATCAAAACGGATGCGAAGATCAAAGTATATTGCAACAGCAGAGTCATTTCTCTTCGCCTCCTTCCACCCGGGCAGCCTCTTGTTTTTCTTTACGCTTACGCAGATATGCCTGAATAAAATACTTAAAGAACGCAACGAAAGCGCACAGGTAAATGATCAGGCTGGAGATCAGACTGGAGATTTGAGAGCAGTAGACCTGCAGATCCACGTTGCCGCCGCCAAAGGTGATATACTGAATGAAAAATGCAGACAGGATAGAACCGATGGGGCTCAAGCCGCCCAAGAAAGCCACCGCAATGCCGTTAAAGCCCATGGCAGGAACGGAGGAGATGGTGGTCTCCCACTCTTCAATGCCGGTCAAAAACAGCAGACCTGCCGCCATGCCAGCCAACGCGCCGGAGATCAGCATGGTCAAAATGATGTTCCGGTCCTCTTTCATGCCTGCATACTTAGCAGCATGATAGTTATGACCGGTGGCTTTCAGCTCATAGCCGAAGGTAGTCTTATTCAGCACCACCATAATCACGATCGCCACCAAAATCGCCAGAGGAATGGCAATGGTGACGCTGTTTTCGTTGGAGAAAAACTTTTCAAGACCCAAGCTGGGGATCTTTGCCGTGGGGTTTGTGCCCATGATGTTCAGGGTATAGGGGCTCATGGGGCTTTTTACCTTGCCCAAAACCAGATTGGTCAGATACAGGGCGATCCAGTTGAGCATAATGCCGGAGATAACAATGTTCACATTGCATTTGGTTTTCAGTACACCGGCAATCACGCCCAGCACACCACCTGCTGCCATACCCAGCAGCAAGCACAGATACCAAGGCATCTTCCAAGCCAGAGCCGCATACAGGCTCAAGCAAGCGCCTGCTACATACTGTCCGGCAACGCCGATATTGAACATGCCTACCTTATAAGCAAACAAAACAGACAGCGCACACAATAGCAGCGGCACAGTCCGCACCAGATTCTGTCCAAAATATTTCATTCTGGACTTGCCGGCGAAGCGGAAAAAGCTCTTCATCACCGCCATAATAGCCTCAAATGCGCCCTTAGGCTCGATCAGTAGCAGTACAAGGTAGCCAACGATCAAACCGCCTAAAATACACAGTAAAGACGAGATCAGCGTCTGCACGCCGTCATTTTGCAGCAGGGAGGTATTCGATTTTCTCATTGCACGACCTCCTTCTTTACACCAGCCATATACAATCCCAATTCTGCAACTGTGGTGGTCTTGGGATCTAACTGACCTACGATCTGTCCCTCGTACATCACCAAAATGCGGTCGGAAACAGACATCACTTCATCCAGTTCCAAAGATACCAACAGCACACCCTTGCCCGCATCACGCTGGGCCACGATCTGCCGATGGATATACTCAATGGCACCTACGTCCAAGCCACGGGTGGGTTGCACCGCGATCAGCAGCTGGGGATCTTTGTCGATCTCACGGGCAACAATGGCCTTTTGCTGGTTGCCGCCGGACATGGCCCGGGACACTGTCACAGAGCCCTGACCGCTGCGAACATCATACTGATCGATCAGCCGCTGGGCATAGGTGCGGATATTTTTTCTGCGCAAGAAACCAAGCTTATTGGAAAATTCCGGCTGGAAATAGCGCTGCAGCACCATGTTATCTTCCAAAGTATAATCCAGCACCAGACCGTGCTTGTGCCGATCCTCCGGAATATGGCTCATACCGCTTAAAGAACGCTTGCGGATGGGGGCACGGGTAATATCTTGACCGCAGAGGCTGACAGTGCCGCTTTGTACCGGCTCCAAGCCGGAAATGCCATAGACCAGCTCTGTCTGTCCGTTGCCGTCAATCCCGGCAATACACACGATCTCGCCGGCACGCACCTGGAAAGACACATCGCTGACAGAATTTTTCTTGCTAAGCTTAGACGCCATGGTCAAATTCTTAACATCCAGTACCACCTGAGCAGGCTTTGCCTCCTCTTTCTGCACCGCAAATTCCACATCACGGCCGACCATCATGCGAGAAAGCTCGGTCTTGTCGGTGTTTGCCACCTCTACTGTGCCAATATATTTGCCCTTCCGGAGCACAGAGCAGCGGTCTGCCACTTCCATGATGTCGTTAAGCTTATGGGTGATAAAGAGAATGGACTTGCCCTCAGCTGCCAAATTCTTCATGATCTGCAGCAATTCCTTGATCTCTGCAGGAGTCAAAACTGCCGTAGGCTCGTCAAAGATCAAAATCTCATTGTCCCGATAGAGCATCTTCAGAATTTCTGTACGCTGCTGCATACCTACAGAGATATCCTCGATCAGCGCATCCGGGTCTACCTTCAGTCCATAGCGCTCGGACAGGGTCATCACCTTCTGCCGGGCCTTTTCCCGCTGGAGCATGCCCATTTTGCTATCTTCGACACCCAGAATAATGTTATCCAGAACAGAGAAGCACTCCACCAGCTTAAAATGCTGATGGACCATGCCGATACCAAGGGCATTGGCATCGTTGGGGTTTTGGATCTTTACCACCTGACCGTTCTTCCGGATAAAGCCCTCCTCAGCCTGATACAGACCAAACAGAACGCTCATCAGCGTGGATTTACCAGCGCCGTTCTCGCCCAGCAACGCATGGATCTCTCCTTGCTTTAACTGCAGCGTTACATTATCGTTGGCAATGATTCCGGGAAATTTCTTCGTAATATTCACCATTTCAATGGCATATTGCGTGTCAATCAATCCAACTACCTCCTTTTGGCAATCTCACTATAATTATACACATTTTTTGTCCATTTTCAAATAAAAATTACAAAAAAATAAGAGGACGGGAAGATCCCGTCCTCTTGGTTGTGTAATCGAAATTACTTCAGGTTGCCCAGGTACTCAACGTTGGAGTTGGTAACAGCAGGCTCTGCAGCAATATCGTTGGAAATGGTAATGGTGCCATCGAAGATAGCCTTTACCAGAGCAGCGTAGTCAGCCTCAACGAACTTGCCTTCAGCGAACTGAGTCTTGCCCAGCTGTACGTAGTTAGCAGCAGCATCGTCACCGGAAACCATGCCCAGAGTCACGATCTGGCCAGCGTAGTCAGCCCACTTGCCGTTGATGATAACGTCAGTCAGGGTGTCTACAGTGGTGGGATACAGACCCTTCATAGAGGAAGTACCAGTCATGCCTCCGCCATAGGTGCCGTCGATGATAGCAGCCTGGTCAACGTCAACACCGATGACCTTTGCGTTTACCTTCTTAGCAGCCCCAGCAGCAGAGTTGTAGATGCCGCCGCCGCAAGCGAAGACGATTTCAGTGCCTTCAGCATACCAGGCATCCATGGCAGCGGTGATGTCAGGATCGCCGGAGAACT
>JAZRCU010000046.1:0-2147 GCA_045659965.1 Faecousia sp. | reverse complement strand
AAAGGCGATTGCCTACGGCATAGGCTTTGCTGACGAAAAAGAAATTGACCAGATCAATATTTTACAGGGCACATTTCTTGCTATGGGGCGTGCGTTGCAAAGCTTGCAGGTCAAGCCGGATTTTGCCTTGATTGACGGTAACCGGGCCAAGGATTTTGGTTTGCCGGTACGTACTGTGGTCCATGGGGATAGTTTAAGCGCCAGTATTGCAGGGGCCTCTGTGCTTGCAAAGGTAACAAGAGATGATGTGATGCTGAAATTGGCAGAAACATATCCTCAGTATGGATTTGAGGTACATAAAGGATATGGCACTAAGGTACATTATGAAGCATTGCGCCAACACGGACCGTGTCCCATTCACCGCATGAGTTTTTTAAAGAAGTTCTATGGGACGGAGTAATTTATTAGGTGCATGGGGAGAGTCTCTGGCGGCTGAATATCTTAAGAAAAAGGGTTACAAGCTGCACGCTGCTAACTACCGCTGCCGCTTTGGAGAGATCGATCTGATCGTAGCAAACAAAAGTTATCTGGCTTTTGTGGAAGTGAAGCTTAGAAGATCTGACCGTTTTGCGAAAGCAGCGGATTTTGTGGATCACCACAAGCAAAATCGTTTGCGCACAACTGCGCAGATGTACCTTGCGGAGTTTCCTACACGCTTGCAGCCGAGATTTGATGTTATTGAGATATACGCTCCCGATGGCATGGATACGTTAAAACCAGAAATTTATCATATGGAGGACGCTTTTTCGTGAATGTTCCTGTATTCGACTTACATTGCGATACTGCACTGGCATTATTAGGCCAGAACTTGCGCCAATGCGGCAGTTTAAAAAAGAATACATACCATATTGATTTAGAGCGTGCAGGCGGTTTGGCCGGTTATGCTCAATGCTTTGCTTGCTTTACCACAGAGCTCTACGAGGATATCAAGCCTGTTGAGCTCTTTGAGCGTGAAATGGCAACGATCAATCGGGAATTAGAGCGAAATGCCGATGTGATCTGTCAGGCATACACGGCGGAGGATATCGAAGCCAATCGCGAAGAAGGGAAAATGTCTGCTATATTGACCATTGAAGGCCCGGCTGGTTTCGGTTATGACCCGGAACTGTTGCAGGATCTCTATTTGGTGGGTTTCCGCATGACAACATTGGGTTGGAATGAGAAAAACCCGCTGACAGGCTCTTGCCAGACCGGTGGTGGCTTAACAGATCTGGGCAGGACATATGTCAAGCAAGCGCAGGATCTAGGCATGATTGTGGACGTAAGTCATATCAGCGACCAGGGCTTCTGGGATATTATGGATATTACACAGGGGCCTGTCGTAGCCTCTCACTCTAACAGCCGGAGCGTTTGGGATGTACCCAGAAATTTAACAGATGATATGTTCCTGCAAATTTGCAAGACCGGCGGTGTTGCCGGTATCAATCTGTATTCTGCGTTTTTGGGCGAAAATCCGGATCTGAATACAGTTTGTGATCATATTTTTCATTTCTTGGAGTTAGACCCAAGCGGTAAGCATATTGCCCTCGGTGGTGATTTGGATGGCTGTGAGCGCTTGCCTGCGGGATTTTGTGGCGTAGAGAGTTATCCTGCATTAGCCCTCGCACTGAAGAAACGTGGCGTTGATGATACCATGATATATGATATTTTCTGGAACAATAGTTTGGGAGTGATGAAAAGATGCTGTATGTAACCACCAGAGACAACAAAGATGCATTTACTGTGCATAAGGTATTAACTGCCAATACTGCTGCAGATGGCGGTTTGTATGTACCTTTTCGTCTGCCGGTATATAATCAGGATGATATCAATGATCTGTGCAAAAAGAGTTTTGGACAGGTGGTTGCTGAGGTTATAAATCAGTTTTACGGCTGCCATTTAAGCGGATGGGATGTTGAGTTGGCGGTTGGCAAAAATGTCAATAAGCTGTTTTGTATGAATCATCGCATTGTTGTTGCAGAGCTTTGGCGCAATCCTACCGGTAAGTTTTCTTATTTGGTAGATAATTTGTTTGCTGCAGTATGTGATATACAAGGGCAGAAGCCGACCACATGGTTTGTTGTATCCGTGCGGATCGCTGTTCTGTTTGGTATCTATGCAGTTGCAATGCAGCAAAATGTGATCGAACCGGGTCAGTTAATGGATAT
>JAZRCU010000045.1:0-10255 GCA_045659965.1 Faecousia sp. | reverse complement strand
AGAGAAAAGCGAGGTGTTTTCACCTCGCTTTTACTATGTATTAAAATCGCTAAAAACTATAAAATTAGGGGCTTGTGTTCCATAGGGCAAACTGGCGAAAAGCCCCGTGTTTATACGGGTCTTAGGCGGTTTGCCCTGTTATAACACAAGCCTCTACTCTTCTTACAATTCCTGTGGCCTTCATATATATCTATCTCCTCGTTATCAAATTTTACAAATTACGCTGTTAGTATCTGTAAATGAGAGGAGATTATACTGCACAAAAAGAAAAACTCCTTTGCTATCAAGCAAAGGAGTTTCAGAGTGTAATTTGATAAATGGTAGTGGCAAGTGATCTGTAGCGCCTTAATCGTTTTGGTAGGCTCTGACGACTTTATTGGCCTTGTCGATCTGCAGATAGATACCGTCTTGGACATTGTTCAGCTCCACAGTGGTAACTTCCTTGTAAAATTTCTCTGTTTTCTCCCAGCATGCATCGTACAGACGCTCGTAGAAATCAACTTCCTTATCTTTCTTAGCCATGAACCGCAGCTGGTCTACAACGCCATCCATCTTCAGCATGTTATGGCTGCTTAAATTGCAGCTTTGCAAGAAATTCCCAATAAATTCAGGCAGTTTTACGCTACGGCAGGAAAGGTAGCTTTCATCCTCCGCATCGGCAAACAGGAAGATCACCTCATCCACGGGGGCATTTTCATTGTTGAACTCCTGGGCGCAGTGGTGCAAATTGACCATCACATCGCCCCAGTTTCCACCCACATTCAGGCTCACCTGGACGCACGCATAAGGATGCAGGACAATCGCCAGATTGGCAGTTTCCACCTTCCGCCTTTCTTCGTCGCTCATATCCGACCATCTTGTGACAATTATAAGCTTATTGCCGAAGAAATACGCATTGGAGCCATCGGGAACTGTGATACATTCATTGTTACAAAACTCCATTAAGATCCTGGATCTTTTACCAAAGCTTGCCTCCAGGCAAACCCCCTTATAGCCCGTATCCACGGTTTTAATGGTAACCTTGCCAAACTTTTTACAAAAGCCCCGCTTTTTTCCAAACAAACCAAACATAGTTTTCCTCCTAATCTATACCTTTCCCGTAAACCTGCTTCAATAAATTTGCATTATCGGCATACAGTCTCAGACGTTCGTCATCCAGTTCCTGTGCCAGCTTAAAATCTCCTGCCAGCTTGGCAGCTGCTATGTATTTTTTAAAGCTGCCTAAATAAAACATCAAATCCCTCACAACATGTCTTCCAAGCCACACATCTCTCAAAAGCTCATGATTTTTCTGGCAATAATAAAGCGCTTCTTTTACTTTCCATTCACTTTTGTAATAATCACCCAGCACTTCGCAAATTTTTGCCAACTCTCTTCGCAAGCCTGCAGAGGGTCTGATATTGAAGGCCTCTTCGCTCATTTTTACACTTTCTTGCAGTAAAGCCAATTCTTTTTCTTTGTTTTTACCCGAGCAATACAGTCTTGCCGCCTCAAAGCAACACATAGCGAGCTTTCGCTTGATGGGAAGGGTAGGCGCCAGGGCATGGGCGCTGCGAAAATGGGTCAATGCCCGTTCACATTTATCAATGGCCCGCTCCAGGGTGTTCATCCTTTCGAGAATATACGCCTGTTTTTGCAGGATGGTAGCCAGATCCAGCTGGGCATCCTGAGTTTCCTTTTCCTCCCATAAGCTTGCAGCGATCTCATAGGCCTTTTCATATTGGGCAAACGCCTCTTCTGTGCAATCCTGAATATCGCAGTTTAAATATCGGTCGCCTTCGCTCATGTAGGAAAGCATCAAATGACGCTTGGCTTGTCTGGTATTGGAGATCTCAACCAGCCTTTCTGCCAATGCGATGGACTCTTCCATATAGGGCGCAGCCGTATCCCACAGCTTCACCACATTGCATAGCTTTCCAGCTCTGTAGTTACAAAGCATGAACCGTCTGAGAAGATCATAGTTTTCCGCATTGGCTTCTATGTCCTCTACCTGGCGCATCAGTTTCTTAATGACTGCCAACTGGGATTTCAGACCCACAACACTGTCTATGAGTTCAAAGCATTCGCCCACCAGCTCATGCACCTCGATCAATTCAAGCTGTGCTTGCAAAGTAGGCTCCAATTCCAATATCTGCTTTCTAACCTTGCAGGATTCTTCAAAGTATATCATCCTCGCCTCTCCATAATTGCCCTCCAGCATATAAAGCTTTCCCGACAATTCGTAGGCGGTGGCAGCGTATTTCAACGCATAAATCTTGTCCTTTATTGATTTATTTCCACAAAATATAATGATCCTTCTGTAGGTTTGGTGTGCCGAAGTATAGTCCTTGCAATGCTCTTGCAGCTGGGCAAGGTCAAAATACGCTTTTATGAGCTTATGGGTATTTTCCTCGCAAGGGTCTGCCTCATAGTCTTTTTCATAGACCGACAGTATACGCTCCTGCCACTGTGTAGCTGCTTTCAGATTCTGCTTCGTACCCTCTGCATTTCTGTAAAGCAAAACCAGCAGCTGCATTGCCTCCCGGAAACCTCCCTTTGCCGCCTGCAGGATCTTGGAGAAGCCCACCTTACTGTTCTTCTCCACGCAAATTCCCTTTAAGTAGGCAAGTCCGATCAGAAAGGTCCTTTCCACTGTATTCTCCCCTTGCACCACTCCCAGCTTATTCAGAGAATCTAAAATGACCTTTCTTACATGGGCGCTGCGCAAGGTGGGAAAGGGTTTTCCGATTCCGGGGCAGAATTCTTTCAGCTTTTTGCCGTCGGTACGCGCCAGCTGGAAAGGCAGCACTCTCTTGTTTAAGGATGTCGCCATAGGGTATTCGGTCAGGGTAATGTAGTTATCTCCCTCCACGATATGGGGCGTCACCACCAGCACAAACAGGGAGCTGTCCTCCAGCTCCGATTTGATCCCATCGTTAAAATCCTCTCCCGGAACCAAAAACTCATCATACCAAATGGCAATATTCCGGCATTTCTCATGAGCATGGATCATTTCCATCAAGCGCTGGGCGTATTTGCGATCCTTTTTCCGGTAGCTTAGGAAAATGCTTGTGTCAAAGGCATCATAGCATCGCTTCATATCTGCATCCGCAGACAATACCTGAGAAAGGAAATTGCTCAGCTTCTCATGGTAGGGAACGGCAGTAGCATCCACCAATTCCTGCACCTTGCTCAGACACTGCAAATTGCCGATCTTTTCGTTGAAGCTCTCTTCCAGTTCGCTTTCAAACAAAATGGGTAGCACCGGAATTCCATGCTTTTGAGCAAAGGTATATGCCACTTTGCTTGCAAAGCTTGGCTTAAACAGAAAATCGCGGGTAACGATCAGCACAAACAGGTTCATAGAACCCAGATCGGTTTCCAGCTGCTCTTTTTTCGGCTCGTTTCCCGGCTCATAGTAAAACAATGTGCATTCGCAGGCTTTTGACAGATCCTGAAACACCTCATCCAAAAAACGGGCATCATTGGGATGATAAGCGCAAAAAACCTTGCGTTTTAAGGAAACCTTTGCCTCACCGC
Organism: Faecousia sp.; assembly: GCA_045659965.1. Lineage (GTDB taxonomy): Bacteria > Bacillota > Clostridia > Oscillospirales > Oscillospiraceae > Faecousia. The sequence continues at coordinate 6,736 of JAZRCU010000045.1, read as the reverse complement.
TGGTTCGGTATTTTAACTCAAAATTATCGTTCATCTTATTATGCCTTCCGGTGATTTTTACAGACGGTAGATCCTCACACCATCAAAGACTTTGAGCATGGCAAGCATACATTCCATAGGCTCAATATCCTTGTCCTGCTCCTCTTTATCCAGGCGGCAATAGTTCTTTTTGGCTTCTTCCAAGGATATCACACCGTTTTCCGAAATCTGCTCCGGGATCATATCCCAGTGCTGTCTTACCAGCTCTCTTTGAGGTTTTTCCGGAACACCATAGGTCCAGCCCATATCGTAATGCTCCTGCAGCCATCTGCGATGCTCCAGAATTCCAATTTTGACCGCCTCTTCTTCTGTGAAGCCTTCCAGCAATTCATGATCTACATCCTTATCGGTATAGAAGCAGCCGATTTCATTCATGTACTCGGCAAACGCCTTTGCTTGATTGATATTGGAAAGTTTATATTCCAAAGACAATGTTTTGAAGGATTCTGCCCATGTTTCTATCACTTTTTTATCTGTAAGGAACGCATCTTCTGTGCCGGTTTCTTTCGCTTTTTTCCAGTCGTCGGTGCTCCATCTGCCATTTAATATCATGGCGAAGTTATATAGATTGATAAAATTACTTTCGGAAAAATAGGTTTTCTTACCTCTGCGTACATTTTCCTCCAGAGTAACCTCTACAGAAAGCTTCGTTTCAGAAATATCAACGATTCTTTCGATATCCTCCTGAAATTTGGTAACACCTTCCCCATTTGTAATGTACATCTTGGAGTAGGCTTTCAGCTCCGGGCAATTCCCCTCCGGCTCTTTTTTCCAAGCATGATAGCGATTCTTGAAATGGTTGATTTTGTGTCTTTCGGTATTATCAAAATGATATGTAACTTTTATCGCATCTTCCGAGAAACAAAAGCTGCAGCCAAAGGGATGCAATTCTGTTATGGAATTTCTGCCATAGGCAGTCCGATCCCAAATTTGCAGTTCGTCACAAAGCAGCAGCAGATATGCCATGGGATGCAAATCCATTTTAAACGGAATATTCGATGCGCTTTTGATATTCGTCACATTAAACTTATAAAGGCTGTTATGCAGCAAAATTGCCGTAAGAGAATCCAAATGCTCCGGCTGCATCTGGCACTTCATTTCAACAAACAGCTTTCGGAACAAAACTGTGGCGCTGAAATAAGCATGGTCCATGCAATAATTGTAATTTTCCGGGCTGGATGCCTTGGTACGCAACGTGTCATACATGCTTTCTTTTGTAAATGTATACGCTTTTCCCAGTTTCTCTTCCAAAAGATATGCAAACATCTCGTCTGTGGAAAGAAAGCTTCTTCCACCTACTTCTACCGGCTCTTCCAGCTGGGTGAATTTTTCCATCATCTGGTAAGCGATAAAGGGACGGTTTTTCCGCTGCTCTCCACTGACTTCAAAATAAGATGCCACCTGCTCAAAAGGCAACTCAAAGGGATACCCTATATCATGGAACAAGGCTGCCAGTCCCCAATATTGCAGAAAATGAGCGCCGGCTGTGCTTTCGTCCAGATGATAAAAGGTGTTATAAACCTTCCGGAATGTCTTATTTGTTTCATAAATGGCAAGGCCCAGAAGGAATACATACACAGAATGGACATAATGATCTCTAAATTTCATCAGCAATCTGCTGCCATTTGTCTCATACTCTGACAAAAACTCGATCATTCTACGGGTCTTTTCATAATCTCCCACGTACATGTCCAAATAACAAAAATACACATCAAAGGCATCTTGCTTTTTTCCCGACTCCAAAAAACGCGCCACCGCATTTTCCAGACACAGTCTGTCGATATCTTTCTCCATATTAAACGGGATCTGGTTTTCTTTCAAGCTTCGGCCTGTGCAGGCATTGCCATTGACAGGATCAAATCTCAGATCCTCACACCGCTCCGATATGAAAGTCAATACCGCATGCTCCATGCTGCCTATGGGATATTTGTCTTTCTTAACTGCCTTTCTGATCATTTTGTATGCCATCTCAAATTATCTCCTTTTCAAGGTTTGCCTGTATTATTCTCAGGCACTTTGTACCAACAGTCTCTGTATATCATTGTTTTTATTATACTTTTTTTGTTTCAACCCGTCAATATTGCAAAAAAATAAAAAGCCAGAGGATTCTCGATTTTGCTATGTATAGGATAAAAGACGCTGTATCTGCCACAGGCGGCGCTCCCGTCGCTCCCCTTATTTTATAAATTACGCTGATCGCATCCGTAAGCACACAGAGATTATATGCCCGAAAGAAAAAACTCCTTTGCATGAGAGCAAAGGAGTTTTGTGCTTAATTTATAATTTTATTCTTCGAATGATTCGATTTGCTGCTCTGGTTGAAATTCCTCTTCCAGAGGCTGCGCTTGCTGGGCGGCCTTCTGTTCCATGCGGTCTTGGATGTAGTTTACCAGCTTGATAACGCCGTGATAGATCATCCGCAGCACAATGAAAATGCCAAACATTACCATAAAGCCGATGACGCCATACATAATGTCCGCAAATTCCATATTGCCTGTGCTCGTCACCTTCTGGCCGATTTCTATGGCAAAGGTGATCACAAGGATCACCGTAAATACATAAATCCAAGCGATGACCATTTCGTGATTTCGCTTGGCAAGGTATTTAAACAGCGGATAGATCACAAACAGCATACACAGACCCAAAATTCCGATGATCAAAAAATGCAGATCCTTATCGGAAAAGTTGGTTTCATAGGCATTATTAAGCTGCATGATTTTATCATGGAGTTTGGCAACGATGCCAACGCAGTCATATAAAATTTCTTTCATAAGGTGTCCTTTCCATCATGGGGTGGGAAAACGTACACCACTATTATAACAGAAAAGTCAAGTTTGGCCAATATCATTCGGTTTCCTCTCCGGAACAGGCGGCAAAAAAGAGTTTCGGTTTTTCACCCTTTTGTATCAGTTTTAAGGTTATGCTATCAAGAAAACTATGTTACACTTAGTAAGAACCCATATATTTTATAAAATTTCGCAACTTTTCACAAAATCACTAAGATTTAAGGAGTAACGAAACTATGGCATATCAATATTGGTCCTATGACATTTTACACCGGTTTTGCATGGATGCATTCCAAAAGTTCGGCTTTACAGAGCAGGAAGCCACCATCATTCAAGATGTTCTGCTGACTTCCGACCTGTACGGTATCGAGTCCCACGGCATGCAGCGCATGGTGCGCTATCACAAGTGCATCGAAAAAGGCCTGATCAAGGTAGACGCAAAGCCTGAAGTGGTCTTTGAGACCCCCATCTCCGCCGTCATTGACGCCCATGATGCTATGGGTCAGCTGGTAAGCCACAAGGCTATGGAAATGGCCATCGCCAAGGCAAAGACCACCGGCGTGGGTATTGTGTCTGTGAGAAACTCCAACCACTACGGCATCGCCGGTTACTATGCCAAGATGGCTTGCAAGGAAGGCCTGATGGGCTTTAGCTGCACCAACTCCGAGGCCATCATGGTGCCCACCAACGGCCGGAAGGCTATGCTGGGCTCTAACCCCATCGCCTGTGCATTCCCCGCTGAGCCTTACGATTTCTTCTTCGATGCTTCCACCACTGTGGTGACCCGCGGCAAGCTGGAGATGTACAACAAGATGGAAAAGCCTCTGCCCGAGGGCTGGGCGCTGGATAAGGACGGCCATCCTTCCTCCGATGCCCCGGACGTGCTGGCAAATATCGTAGCAAAGAACGGCGGCGGCATTATGCCTCTGGGCGGCTCTACGGAGCAGCTGGGCAGCCATAAGGGCTACGGCTACGGCATGCTCTGTGAGATCTTCTCCTCTATTTTGTCCATGGGCGCTACCTCCAACTACTGCATGGTGGGCGGCAAGGGCGGCATCTGCCACGGCTTCATGGCCATTAACCCTGCCTTCTTCGGTGATCCGGAAGCCATTAAGGCCCATTTCTCTGCATATCTGCAGGAGCTGCGTGAGTCTCCCAAGGCAGAAGGCGCAGCGCAGATTTACACCCACGGTGAAAAAGAAGTGGCTGCCACCAAGCGGATCTTGGAAAATGGCGTTCCTGTCAATGACAACACCATGGTGGAAGTGTTGGATCTATGTGAGTATCTGGGTCTGGACTTTGGCGCTTACTTTGGCGACTACCGCCCCAAGCGCAAGGAAGAAGTCTTTAAGGGCAATTACTAATTTGCAACAAAAAAGCGTAAACGAACCCCCTGTCTAATGACAGGGGGTTTTCTTAGATTTTGTAGGCTTTGTCTACAGGAAGGGCGGTGATCATGCCGCCAGCTTCTGTGTGGTAGCCATGTTCCTTATTGACCTCTTCCATGATCTTGGCCGCTGTGCCGCTGGGAGCAAGGATGGCGATGATCTCCTTTTCCTCTTGGTCGGCGATCTGGCCGAACTGTTCTAATTTGTCAGCGCTGGCCAGTCGGGCCCGCAAGATGGTGCCACCCATGGCGCCAGCCTTTTTGGCCGTCTGCATGACATGGCCGGTATAGCCCTGGTTTACAGTGACCAGGATCAGCTGCTGCTTATGTGTGTTTGCCACTGCCTTTTTCCCTCCTTGGATTTGGGTTTCACTTCGCTTGATAACCTCTTCTGTCAGCCGATTGATAGCAGACAGCCGCAGGCACATCATAATGCCGCCAAAGCCCATACTCTGGCCCAAATTTTCTGTGATCCGGTTAAAATATCTCCGGCAGGTGATCCCTGTGGCGAAGCTGATGACCACATCTTTATCGGTGTTGCCCAAGCCGAAAATATCCATCATTTCCGAAGGGGCTGTGCCGTGGGCGGTCATTTGCATGTGAAAAGAAATGCCGCAGTCGGTGAGCATATCCATATAGGCTTTGCCCTTGCCTCTGCCTACGATACTAAAGAGCATATTGATTTGATCAGATGTTGGCATGCTCACACCTCCTGGTAGTAGACAATATCGTCATCCACCTGCAAAAGCTCCTGCTTTGTCTTTTTATGCAGCTGCTGACTCCGGATCCGGCTATGCAGACCCAGTACCTGAATGGCGATCAGAGGCGTCATGGCTACCATGGCCACGATACCGAAGGCATCGGTCATAATATTGCCCCCCAGCGCGTCGCAAGCACCGATGGCAAAGGGCAGCATAAATGTGGTGGTCATAGGTCCGCTGGCCACACCGCCGGAGTCAAAGGCGATGCCTGTGTAGATAGGCGGTACGAAGAATGTGATGGTCAGGGCGGCAATATAGCCTACGATCAAAAACGGATAAATAGGAATGCCTGTGAGCACCCGCACCATGGCGATGCCTACAGAAGCCGCCACGCCCAAAGACAGAGCCAGACCGATGGCCTTTTGGGAGATCGCGCCGTTGGTTACCTCTTCTACCTGCTTTTTAAGAGAATGTACCGCAGGCTCGGCAGATACCACAAAGTAGCCCATGAGCATGCCGATAGGGATCAGCGCGTATCGTGCATTTCCGGCTGCGATCTGAGCGCCGATCAGCCGTCCGGCAGGCATAAAGCCCACGTTTGCACCGGTTAAAAACAGCACAAGGCCGGCAAAGGTGTACAAAAAGCCAACACCGATCTTTAGTAGCTGCAGCTTCCGGAAGCGGCGGTAGCACAGCTGGAAAATGGCCAGCATGGCGATAATGGGGATAAAGGCCACCAAAACTTCTTCCATATATTTGGGAAAAGCGGACAGAAAGACCCGGAAGGCCTCTGCGGTGGTGTCCGCCATGGGGATGACAGTCTGGGCTGTTTCCGGCTGGGGTTTAAAGCAAATGCTTAAGATCAGCACCGACAAAATTGGGCCAATGCTGCAAAGAGATACCAGACCGAAGCTGCCCTCCTGAGAGCCCTTCTGGGTGCTCAAGGAAGCCATGCCCACACCCAAAGCCATAATGAACGGCACGGTAATCGGGCCGGTGGTCACACCGCCGGAGTCAAAGGCAGTGGGGATGAATTCCTCAGACACAAAGATGGCCAAGACCGCCACCACGCCATAGAAGATGATCAGCAATTTATTTAAGGGCAGGCCCTTCTTGGCCCGAATCAGGGCCAGAGATAAAAATACGCCCACACCCACCGCCACACACAGCACCAGCACCATGTTGGGCACAGAGGGCACTTGCTCTGCCAGCACCTGCAGATCCGGCTCAGCAATGGTGATGATAATACCAAGGGCAAAACAGATCACCACAGGCAGCACTACCTTTTTGGTTCTGCTTAGCTGGGCGCCGATGCTGCTGCCGATGGGCTCCATGGAGATGGAAGAGCCAATGGTAAACAGGCTCATGCCCACAATGAGCATAACGGTGCCAAACAGGAACATCACCAAGATGCCGGGATTCATAGGCACTAAGGAAATGCTCAGCGCCAGAACGATGGCAAAGATAGGAAGCACGGATTTTAAGGACTCTGCCAAGGCTGCGCCTATTTCATTTTGAAATACACTTTTTTTAATCATTTTATTCGTCCATATTCGCAAGTACCATGATCGGTACGAATTTTCCTGTATATTATACTGGAAAATTATGAATTTTTCAACGGAAACAAAGGAAAATGCAAATAAAAAAAATGACGGGTATTTCTACCCGTCATTTTCTTTACTTTTCCAAAATGGGTACGTTGTTTTTCTTGCTAAGGTACTGCATGACCAGCACTGCCACTACCAGCACAAAGCCGGCCAAGACAGTCCAAATACCGGGAATGACCATCAGCAGACCACCTGCTACGCAGACCAAACGCTCAT
>JAZRCU010000044.1:0-5853 GCA_045659965.1 Faecousia sp. | reverse complement strand
GACCCAAGGTTCTCAGGCAATTCTGGATACCGCAGCCGGTGCAAAAGTACGCTGCGCAGACCTTATTTACACTTACATCGATGTAGAGCCCGTAGCCTTTGACCGGAATCACTATTGTATCAACGTCACCTTCTACTACCGAATTCTGGCAGATGCACTGGTCGGCAACGGCCGGCCTGCCGCCCTGTATGGCTTAGCCGTATTCTCCAAACGAGCAGTCCTGTGCGGAGAAGATAGCTGCGCCCACGTATTCCGCAGCAACACCCAATTCTTCGGTCCTGACGGAATGCCCAGCTACCACGCTAACCGCCCCACCGCTGTGGTGGAGGTCTTAGATCCTATGATCCTCAATTCCAAGGTGATAGATATTTGCAGCATCCCCTGTCCCGGAAATCCCTTGGTGCAAATTCCTGAGGGTATCCTGAACACCTTTGACGAGCCTCTGGTGCTCTCCGGAGAAAACCGCCAGTTGCTGGTCACCTTGGGACAGTTCTCCATCATCCGGCTGGAACGGGACGCCCAGTTAGTTGTTCCCGTATTGGAGTACAGCATCCCCACCAAGGAGTGCTGTGATGCCCCAGGCTGTGCAGAAGACCCCTGTGAAATGTTCTCCCGGATTCCCTTCCCTGCATCCCAATTTGTACCCAGAGGCTGCGACAAGCCTGACTGCCACGACACCCACGACGAAAGCGGCGGTTGTTACACCGTCACAGGCAACCGCTAAAAAAAGCACCGCAGGAAATATCCTGCGGTGTTTCTTATTATCGAATTACACGAACCTTTAATACAACATCCAAATCAGCCAGAGCCTTAGCCACATTCTCAGGGGTAGGCTCATCCAGATCCAGCATGGTACAAGCATAATCGCCCTTACTGCGGTTAAGCATATCAGAAATATTGATATTGCTCTCTGCCAGTACGGCAGTAAAGCGGCTAATGGTGTTGGGCACATTCTTATGCAGCACAACAATGCGGCCGGGCTTGGTGCAAGGACCCATGCTGCAAGCCGGGAAATTGACAGAATTGGTAATATTGCCGTTTTCCAGGTAGTCCATTACCTGACGAACTGCCATGGTTGCGCAGTTATCTTCAGACTCCTCTGTAGACGCGCCCAGATGCGGAATTGCCACAACACCATCCATGCCCGCAGTGCGGTCATTGGGGAAATCTGTAATGTAGCGCTTTACCTTGCCGGATTTCAGCGCCTGTTCCAGCGCATCATCGTCAACCAGCAGATCTCTTGCGAAGTTCAAAAGGATCACGCCATCTTTCATCTTGGCGATGGACTGCGTGTTGATCATCTTCTTGGTATCATCCAGCAGAGGAACGTGCAAGGTGATAATGTCGCACTTCTCATAGATCTCATCCCGGCTCTTGACGGGAATGATGTGGCTATCCAAATGCCACGCAGCGTTAATGGAGATAAAGGGATCGAAGCCATACACTTCCATACCCAGCGCAATGGCTGCATTGGCGATGGGACCGCCGATAGCGCCCAAGCCGATCACACCCAGCTTTTTGCCCATAAGCTCATGGCCGGCAAACTGGGACTTGCCCTTTTCCACTTTCTTGCCCACATCGGGCTGATCCTTAATGGTCTGCACCCAAGAGATGCCGCCGATCACATCACGGCAGCCCAGCAGCATGCCGCAGATCGCCAGTTCCTTCACACCATTGGCATTGGCACCGGGGGTATTAAATACCACGATACCAGACTGCGCACAACGGTCCAGAGGAATGTTGTTTACACCAGCGCCAGCACGGGCAACGGAGAGCAGCTGATCAGAAAATTCCATATCATGCATGGCGGCACTGCGCACCAAGATCGCTTCAGCCTGGTCAACAGACTGGGTCAATTCATACTTATCAGTCCAAAGGGCAGTGCCCTTTTCAGAAATATTATTTAAATAATGTACCTTATGCATTTTCATTTCCTCCTCTAATCAACACATTACGCTTTTTCGATCAGCTGATCCAGTAGCCGCCAGCCCTCCGGCTCATAAACCTGTGTGGCAGCTGCGTTTTTTTCTGTGTAGTGTTCCATGCTCTTGCGCCGTTTCTGGCTATCAAAGAGAATATAGGGTACCGGATCTGCGGTGTGAGTACGCAAGCAGATGGGTGTGGGATGATCCGGCATGATCAGCATTCTATACGGCTCGTTGGATGCTTCCATCTGCTGGAAGATCGGCTGAACAATGCGGCTATCCAGCGCTTCAATGGCTGCGATCTTTTTCTCTACGCTGCCTTGGTGACCCATCTCATCTGGGGCTTCCACATGAACATAGACAAAGTCCTTGCCCTCTTTCAAAAGGGCATCCACAGCAGCCTGTGCCTTGCCCTCATAGTTGGTGTGCAAAGAGCCGTTTGCCCCGGGCACATCCACAGCAGTCATACCAGCACCAAGAGCAATGCCCTTAAGCAGATCCACCGCAGAGATCACTGCACCGGAAAGGCCTGTCTTTTCACGGAAATTTTCCAAAGAAGGCTTTGTACCTGCACCCCAGAACCACAAAGAGTTTGCCTTGTTCAGGCCCTTTTGGGCACGCTGGAGATTTACAGGATGGTTATTTAAAATATCAAAGCTTTTTTCCATCATTTCCCGGAACATAGCCTCTTCCGGCAAATACTGGCCGATTTTCTCACCCAGATGATCATGGGGCTGCGCCATATCCAGCACCTGTCCACCCTTCCAAACTGTGATGTGGCGATAGCTGGTGCCATTGTAAAAACGCAGATCCTCACGATCAAAAGCTTCCCGAACGGCATCCATCAATATTGCTGCATCCTCCGTGGAAATTTCACCGGAGCTATGGACAATAATGGTCTTATCTGCATAAAAAGCAGTATCTTCAGAAACTGTCACTAAATTGCACCGAAAGATCACATCGCTATCTTCCATAGGCGCGCCTACGCTCAAGGCTTCCAAGGGAGAGCGACCTGAGTAACACTTGGCAGGGTTATAACCCATCACCGCAAGGTTTGCCACATCACTGCCAGGTTTCATTCCATCGGGAACAGTTTTGGCAAGGCCCATCTGCCCCATGCCTGCCAAAGCATCCATGCAAGGTGTCTTAGCAAATTCCAGAGGGGTGCGGTAATCCAGCGTCTGTAGTGGCTGGTCTGCCATACCGTCGCCCAAAATCACGATATATTTCATATCTAGCCTCCATGCTTCCGCGTTTGTCCACACACGAAATACATTTGTATTTATCCTACATAATACCACGTTCCCCAGAGAAATACAATACCAAAAATCACAAGATTTATAGAATATTCTATGGGTTTTTTCGTCAAATGTGCCTACATATCTGCACAGCTCGCCACAAAAACAAAAGACCCGGTCTGCTAATTCAACGCAAACCGGGTCTTTCTTCTTTTTTTACAGATTTTCAGCCTCTTCGATCCAGGCTTTTGCGCAAGCATCGCTGGGCATATGCAGATCGCCACGAGGGCCTACGCCTACATTGCCGGTCTTTACACCGTCAGGTTGGCAGTTTCTCTTAAACTGCTGGCTGAAGAAGCGGCGGTAGAATGTGACCAACCACTTTTTCACAGTCTGGCTGTCAAATTCCTTGGCAAAGGCGCGGCAAGCCAGAGTATAGATCTTGGTGGGGCTAAAGCCATAACGCAGCATATAGTACAAATAGAAATCGTGCAGCGCATAAGGTCCTACAATGTCCTCTGTCTGCTGGCTGATCTTACCGGAGACATCCGGAGGCAGCAACTCAGGGCTAATAGGCGTGTCCAGAATGTCATCTAACACTTCCTTACAGGAAGCAAAGGCCGGCAGGCTCGCCACCGCCAGAATGATCCATCGGATCAAAGTCTTAGGCACAGAGCCGTTCACGCTATACATGCTCATATGGTCGCCATTATAGGTACACCAGCCCAACGCCAATTCGCTGAGATCTCCTGTACCGATCACAATGCCTCCCACTTCTCCTGCATAGTCCATGAGGATCTGGGTACGTTCCCGGGCTTGGGAATTTTCAAAGGTGGCATCATGCTTATTATAATCGTGACCGATATCTTTAAAATGGGTCATTACCGCTTCCCGAATATTGACCTCTTTACTGCTAATGCCCAGCTTCTTCATCAGTTCCCAAGCATTCTGGTATGTCCGGTCAGAAGTACCGAAGCAGGGCATGGTCACGCCGTATACGTCGGTCATAGGACGGCCCAACTGCCGCATGGCCTCCACCGTCACCAAAAGGGCAAGGGTAGAATCCAGACCTCCGGAAATGCCGATCACGGCTTTGGCGCCAATGGTAGCAAGCCGCCGCTTCAGTCCCGCCACCTGCAGCCCGAATACATCCAGGCAACGTGCGATCCGGGTATCTTCCCGATCCGGCACAAAGGGCAGCCGAGAAGGTGTGTACAAGCTTCCGTCAGAGCGAAGCGCCTCGCCGGGTACATCGGTCACATCCATAGGCTCTACCTCATAATACTTGGCAGCATCCCGGAAAGTGTTGACCTTACTTCTGTGGCTGCGGACCATTGCCAAATCGCAGTCAGCCATTAACAGATAATCGCTATCCACAAGATTTTCATTTTCCGCCATCACCTTGCCGCATGCGGCAATCAAGCTATGGCCGGAGAACACCAGATCTTGGGTAGACTCCTGACAGCCGGCAGAGCAAAGGGCATATACGCAGCTGCAGCTTGCAGACTGATTGACTATCCGATCATGACGATTCTTGCGCTTGCCCACAGTTTCGTTACAAGCAGCAGGATTAACGATCACCTGTGCCCCAGCCAAAGCCAGCACAGAGGAAGGTGCAATGGGGGCAAAAATATCCTCACAAAGCTCCACGCCCATCAAAGCACCCTCAGGAAGCCGGAACAACTGAGAGGCAGATACACAGATCTCCCCTTCCAGACCCAATTCCTTGCCGTCAATGTAATCTTGAGAGAGCTCTGCACCGGAAGCAAACCAACGCTTCTCGGAAAATTCTCCGTAATTAGGCAAAAATGTCTTAGGTACTAAACCCAGCAGCCCACCGCCGCTTACCACCGCCGCGCAGTTATACAGTTGCCCAAATAGCATCACAGGAACACCGACCACCGCCACCATGCCGGGGTAATCCTCGGTAAAGGAAGCAATCTGCTTCATGCCTTCCCATGCACTTTTCAGCAAGGTTTCCTGGAAGAACAGATCCCCACAGGTATAGCCGGTGACTGCCAGTTCCGGGAACACCAGCACGTCTACGTTTTCCTCGTAGGCCTGCTTGATCCGGGCGCAAATATCTTCAGAATTCTTCTTTGCATTGCCTACCGCCACGTTTGGTACCGCGCAGGCAATTCTGATATAATCCAGCATAGAATCCCTCCATACTCATAGTTTCCTCTATCATATCACATTCTTTGCCATTTGCAAAGGAAATATAAAAAAACTGAGCAAGTAGGCAAAAACCACTTGCTCAGCTTATTGTTTTTACTTAAATACCAGCCAGTTCCTTCAGTTTGGATGCAATATCTGTTGCTTCCCAGGGACGGTCTTCCACACCAAAATGGCCTTCCATAGCAGTCTTGCCATAGATAGGACGGCGCAGCTGCAGCTTGGAAATAATACCTGCAGGGGTCAAATCACAGGTCTTTCTCAAAAGAGCAGTCATTTCCTCGTCAGCGATCTTGCCGGTGCCATAGCTATCCACGCGAACAGACACAGGCTCAGCAACACCGATAGCATAAGCCAGCTGCACCTGTACTTGGGTAGCCAGACCGGCTGCCACCAAATTCTTTGCCATGTAACGTGCGATATAAGCGCCGCTTCTATCTACCTTGGTAGGATCCTTGCCGGAGAATGCGCCGCCACCGTGGGAGAAATAGCCGCCATAGGTGTCCACGATGATC
>JAZRCU010000043.1:0-6211 GCA_045659965.1 Faecousia sp. | reverse complement strand
GGGTAGTAGACCAAGCCGTAGCAAAACGCACCACCGCGCGCTCCTGATCCAGCCACTCCCACAAGGTCACGGCCACATCCTTACGCAGACGCTCCAAGGTGGCCTTGTCTAAAATCACAAACTGCTGATTGGTAGGAGAATTCAGATACAGCGCGTATCCCTTCTCTAAGAAGATCGCCTTTAATTTCTCTGCCATATCAATTACATGACGGCCAATTTCAAAATACAGATCCTCTGTAAACAAGGCATCAAACTGCACCCCAAGTAGTCTCCCCTTTGCCAGCAGCGCACCACGCTTTTTGATGCGGTTAACAAAGTGGGCCGGGGCATTTGCCTTGGTAAACACCACCGCCTCGCCGCAAAGCGCACCTGCTTTCGTGCCGCCAATGTAGAATACGTCACAAAGCTGGGCAAGTTCCGGCAGCGTCACATCTGTATGGTTGCTCATAAGGCCATAGGCCAGACGGGCGCCATCGACAAACAGAGGAATTTGATACTCCCGGCAAACCTGAGATAGCTCAGTTAATTCCTGTTTGCTATATAACGTGCCATATTCTGTAGGATGGGAAATATACACCATGCCGGGATAAACCATATGTTCCCGGGATTCGTCCTGATAGAAATTTTGCAGATACTGTCGCACAACAGCCGCTTCCAGCTTGCCCTCCTTGTGGGGCAGCGCCAAAATCTTGTGACCTGCATACTCCACCGCACCGGACTCATGGGCGTGGATATGGCCGGTGGTAGCAGAGATCACACCCTCATACTCCCGAAGCATGGTAGATACCACAATAGCATTGGTCTGTGTGCCGCCTACCAGAAAATATACGTCTGCCTGAGGGCAGTTACAAGCCTTTTTGATCTTCTCCCGGGCGCTGGCGCAGTAAGCATCCTCGCCATAGCCGGAAAGGGGCTCTAAATTTGTTTCCATCAGCCGTTGCAGCACCTTGGGATGCGCGCCGGTAATATAATCGCTTTCAAAAGATATCATAGTAGTTTCTCCTCTTGTTGTTTCCGGAAATCACTCATCCAGTTTCCCTTTGCAAAATAAAGCATAAATACAATGCTACTAAGTGTCCAAGTTATGGGATAGGCCCAAGACACCGTTTCCAGCTGCGGAACTCTTGGCAGCATCAAGGTGATATATCCCACCCGGATCACACACCAGCATAGCAGCATGGTGTACATGGGCACGGCCGCCTTGCCTGCCCCTCGCATAACACCGGCCATGCAATGTGACAGGGCCAGCAAGCAATAAAACAGGCAGATGGTACGCATATGCCGCACACCAAAATCCAAAACCTCGGGACTGTCATTGAAAAACCGGATCAGCTGCGGTGCGAACAGATAGCTGGCAACACCGATCAGCTCTGCCATCACCACCGAGCAGATCACGCCAAAGGCAATTCCTTTCTTTACCCGTTGCGGTTGTCCTGCGCCAAGATTTTGTCCCACAAAGGTGGTTAACGCCATAGTAAAACAAGTCACCGGCAAAAAGGCAAAGCCTTCAATCTTGGAGTATGTACCGCAGCCGGCCATGGCTCCGGAGCCGAAGGAATTAATGCTGGACTGGACCACCACATTGGCAATGGCAATCACAGAATTCTGCACACCGGAGGGCAGTCCGTAACGAATAATTCCCCGCAGACTTTCCATATCTGCCCGGATCTTCTTAAGCTGCAAGCCATAAGGCGCTTTTGCCCGGCATAAATGGATGCAGCACAAAGCTGCGCTGACGCCTTGGGATAATGCTGTAGCAATGGCTGCAGACCCAACGCCCCAACCGATCCAGCCCACAAACACTAGATCCAGAACAATATTGACCACCGTGGAGATCATCAGATAGTATAGTGGATGCTTGCTATCTCCCACACCGTGAAGGATTCCCACAAACACATTGTACATTACATTGAAGATAGCACCAAAGAAATAAAACCTAAAATATGTGATAGACTCCGGAAGCACATCTTCAGGTGTACCCATCCATTGCAGCATAGTAGGTGTAAACCACACGCCTATCACCGTTAGCAGCACACCGGCTACCAAACCAAAGACGATATTGGTATGAATGGCGCGGTTCATGGTGTCGTAATCCTTCGCTCCATAGCGCTGGGCAATGATCACACCGGCACCCATACCCACACCCATGAAAAAGCCGGTCATCATAAAGATCAAATTTCCGGAAGAAGCCACCGCCGCTAAAGCTTTGTCCCCTAAAAACCGGCCAACGACCCAGGAGTCAAAAGCGTTATAAAATTGCTGAAATACATTTCCCAGAAAAATAGGAAACGCAAACCACAACATACCCTTCCAGATAGAGCCTGTGGTCAAGCTGATTTTCTGTTGCACTTTTACACTCCCCTTCCCCTTGTAATCGAGTCTGTTATGTCTTTTCCTGGCGGGAATATAAGAACACACCGGCAAGGACGATTAACCCGCCGATTACCTGCAAAACACCGGGCATTTCCCGAAACAGTACCGCCGCCACCGCTGCCGCCACAATCGGCTCACACAGTTTAGAGGCAGAAATGAAGGACGGGGAAAAATATTTCAGACACCAGCTGAAAATACTGTGTCCTAAAATCGTAGAAAAGACCGCCAGGAAAAATCCCACCAAAATCGCGCTGGTTTCAAAAGCGCTGACAGGATACTTCCAGAAGGCCGTAAAAATAATCAGCGTAATGGCGCAGGCTGCATACACCACATAGGTGTAAACCGTGGTAGTCATGGTCTTGCGGCAGGCTCTGCCCAGCAAGGTATATACCGCCACCGCCATAGCAGATAGCAGGGAAAGGATATCTCCATACAGATGCCCCCCTTCCCCGGTGGCATCGGAAAATGCGATCAAAAAGCTTCCGCCCAAAGCAAGGACGATACAAAGCCACGCTTCTTTGGTGGTGCTCCCTTTCATAAAGAGGCGGTAGCCAATAGCCACCCAAACCACCTCGGTACAGACAATGGCCGTGGAACTGGCCACAGAGGTCTGCTTCAAGGACTCAAACCATAAAGCAAAATGGATCGCCAAGAATATACCGCTTATGACACAAAGCAGAATTTGCTTTCCGGATAGAGAAAACAATTCCTTTCTGCATGCTTTTTTGCCCCATACCACCGGTGACAGCAACAGCACAGTCCAAATCAGCCGGCAGGCTGCAATCACCGCAGAGGGCGCATTGGATAACCTGACAAAAATTGCAGAAAGAGATATTCCCAAAACGCCGATCACCACCATGATCATCGGATGTTTTTCTATGTATTTCATTTGCATACCTTAGCTTTCTTATTATTTAGTCTTTATTATAGCACCGCCGTGCAGGAAGCACAAGAAAAAACAACATATTTTCCAATCTTTATAGAATTAAAAGTGTTTTTTACAGGAAAGAGCATTTATATGGCAAAAAGATTGATCCCATTGATCCTGGTTCTTTGTACACTTCTGTCTTTGGATGTAATTGATATGACGTTATTGAACGCAAGAGACTTGAAAGTAAATAACCTGAAAATGCCTCTGGGCAATAGCAGATTACTAAGCATAACATCTGCTTTTATTTTATATGGACGTTTTATTGGACAGATCTCTTGCTATACTATTGTCACAAACAAAAAGGAGGCAAATATCATGGGCGTATTGATTGTGATCGGTATTATACTTTACATCCCCTTTGCCGTGATTTTTAATCTTGCAAATAAGTACAAATAAACAAATATCAACATGATACATGCATGTTCAAGCATGAATTTTGTTGACCAAAGCAAAAATGACAGGTAAAATAGGAGAAAAGAAATGTTTGCGTTTATTGATTGGTATATACAGCTTTTAGCAGCTATTCTAGGCTGGAGCAGTTTTTTGCTCGTTGGCCTTACAGGGGTGGCGCTTCTACTTGAGCAGAAACGTAATATTCTGGGATGGTGCTGCGCAGGCTGCGCTGTTGCTTTTCTGGTCGTGAGATTTTTCTTTTCTGAAATTTACTTTCGATGGGTGCCGGGCATTGCGATCTTCCTGGTAATCATCTGCACAATACGGTCTCGGTATGAGGACCGTGTAAATGGAAAAAGGTGGTGGAACTGGTGAGCGAAATTATGACCTATACAAAGAAGATGTTTGATCCTCTACATCCCAAGGCGGAGCTGATCGACATCGAAGATATTGCCCACGCGCTTTCTATGCTCTGCCGTGCCAACGGCCATTTCAAGAGCTTTTATTCTGTGGCCCAGCACAGCATCAACTGCATGAAGGAAGCTGAGGCAAGGGGTTACTCCGAGCGGATCCAGCTGGCTTGCCTGCTCCACGATGCCAGCGAAGCTTACTTGTCTGATGTGACCCGTCCGGTGAAAGCAGAGTTACCCCGATATAAAGAAATCGAAGCACCGCTGCAGGAGATGATTTGGAAGAAGTGGCTGGGCGAGTCTTTGACCGCAGAAGAGAGAAAACATGTCTTTGACATTGATGATGCCATTCTTGCCCACGAGTTTTTGAATTTAATGGGAGAGAAAATCACGGATCCGATTCCAGAGATTTGTTCCGCTCCCCAGTTTGTATTTACTGGCTTTGATGCCAGCAAGCAGCAGTTTTTGCGTCTGTTCCGCCAGCTGACCACAGGCAAAAAGGAATACTTTGCCGTAGGTATTGACTGGATGAAACCTTATTGGTTGGCAGTGGAAATGCGAAATAACGAGCTCTCTGTACAAAAGTTGAAGCACATTGAAGAAATCAATACTTGCTATAAAAATGCAGATGCTTTGTTGATTGACATTCCGATCGGTCTGCCAGAGAACAATGAGCAGGCACGCCTGCGCCCAGATGTACAAGCAAGAGCCTATTTGCAAGGAGCGAGAAAATCGTCCATATTCAATGTGCTATATCGACAGATTGTGTATGCAGAAACTACCAAGCAGGCATGGGAATTAAACCGCCAGCTGAATGCAAAGATGGCGGTCGTTGGAGATGCACTTCGCCCTATGCTTCGGGAAGTGGATAGCTTTTTGGCTGAAAATCCTCAATGGCAAAATCGTTTGGTAGAAAGCCATCCGGAAGTTGCGTTCCAAATGCTCAATGGCGGCAATGGCTTGCAGTATTCTAAGCATACAGAAGCAGGCATTCAGGAACGAATTGAAATTCTGCAGAAGTATGGTGTCGATCCATTTTCTCTGCTTGCTGCGTTCACAACTAAGCAACACGAAGATGTGCTGGATGCGATGTGCCTTGCCGTATCCGCAATGCTCGGCTGTAAAAACGGCTTCCAGACGATCCCTGAAAAGCCCATCTGCGATAGCCGAGGCCTGAAAATGCAGATGGTTTTTGGGCAACAGCAGGATGAGGTGATTTGACGTGGACTCTAATTGGATACTGGCTATAGTCTTATGGGGTACCCTCATCGCTATAATGATTGGCTGTCTAATCCCTGAATTAAAAAAGACACAAGAGCAAAGAAAGGCAGAAGCCAAAATGGCCCGCGAAAGCTTTAAAAAGAATCGTGAGGAAGAGAAAAGAAAACAGCAAGAAGCTAAAGATAACGCTCCGGCAAAAGGATGTCTGCAGAGCACCGCTGAATTTGGCTTTCTGTGCATGTTCCTAATGCTTGTCGTGATTATCTGTATTATGCTGCTTATCGCGTCAGGTAATTGAATATGTAAGACAAGGAGGAAATCATATGCCCTTTGAGATCGTAAGAAACGACATCTCCAATATGCACGTGGATGCGATTGTAAATACGGCAAATCCAAAGCCCATTGTTGGCTGCGGAACAGATAATATGATCCACGAAAAGGCTGGTCCGGAGCTGTTGCGCGCACGTCAGAAAATCGGCATAATCGATATAGGATGCGCTGCGATCACATCTGCCTTTAATCTGCAAGCAAAGTATGTGATCCATACTGTAGGACCTGCCTGGGATGGTGGGAACTATGGCGAAGAAACGTTGCTTCGTAATTGCTATGAGAATTCTTTGAAACTGGCAGTAGAATATGATTGTCAATCAATTGCCTTCCCATTGATCTCTGCCGGAAACTATGGTTTCCCAAAGGATAAGGCTTTGCAAATCGCCATTTCCGCTTTCAGCGCATTTTTGCTGGAGCACGAGATGCAGATCTATCTGGTTGTGTATGACCAAATATCCTTTAAGCTTTCTGAAAAACTGTTCCAGAACGTTGCCAGCTACATAGACCAAAACTATGTAGACCTCCATGATTTCTCCTATGGCACGCTGAAAGA
>JAZRCU010000042.1:0-12479 GCA_045659965.1 Faecousia sp. | reverse complement strand
ATTAAGGTCACCGCAGTCAACGTGAATGTCTGTGGCATTATTCGCCAGTAAGGAGATATCTATGACAAGGGCGAATGCCAGAGAATTGGCGGTACATTTGATCTATGGCAGAGATTTTACTGAGGAAGAGCCTGAACAGGTTGTAAAGACACGGCTGGATAAGGAATATTATCCTTTGCTTTCTCAGGAAAATCAGGTTTATGCCGATCGTCCCAGCAAGGCGCAGCAGGCCTACATTGAAATGGTTGTGGCCGGCGTTGCGAACCGTGCTGACGAACTGAATGAACATATTAAAACGTTTTCTATTGGCTGGGATATTTCCAGAATATCTAAGCTTGCCAGAAGTATTATGCAGCTGGCAATTTTTGAGATTCTCTACGTAGAGGATGTGCCTACCGGCGTTGCGATTTCTGAGGCGGTCCGGATGGCAAAAATGTATGACGGCAACGATACAGGCTCTTTTGTAAATGGTATTCTTGGCGCTTTTGCCAGAAGCCTGACATCTGAGGTAGAAGCATGAATGTAATCGGTTTTGACACCAGCAATTACACAACCTCCATTGCTTTTTACAACGGAGTGGACGGGGTAAATTGCTCTCAGCTTTTGCCTGTAAAACAAGGACAGCTGGGTCTGCGTCAAAGCGATGCCGTATTTCACCACACAAAAAGCCTGCCGGAGCTATCCGGCAGGCTATTTTCCAATATAGGGCAAGTTGGAATAGCGGCAATCGGTGTAAGTACAAGACCCAGAGCGGTTGAGGGCAGCTATATGCCTTGCTTTATGGTAGGATATTCCCATGCAAAATTGCTGGCAGATACCTTGGGTGTGCCTTTGGTGGAATGTTCTCATCAACAAGGACATATTGCAGCAGCTCTTTGGAGTGCCGGCAGATTGGACCTGATGGATACACCCCACTTGTCATGGCATCTTTCCGGTGGTACGACAGAGCTTCTGCTTGTTAAGCCTGACGGAAAAAATGTGAATTGCCAAAAAATTGGCGGCACTACTGATATCTCAGCTGGGCAGCTGATTGATCGAACAGGTCAGATGCTGGATCTACCTTTTCCGGCTGGAAAGCATATTGATGCATTGGCAAAGGATGTCCAAAGTTCTGACGTCTTTCGCGTGAAATGCAATGACGCTTACTTCTCTTTGTCCGGAGTGCAAAATAAAGTGCAGCAGTATTATGAAAACTCCCAAAACGCCGCCCAGACAGCAGCCTACGCCCTCAGATGCGTATGTTATGCGGTGCAGCGCGCAACCAATTGGGCTAAGGAAGAATATCCCGGCTTGCCTGTGGTGTTTTCCGGTGGTGTTGCATCTAATTCTATGCTGCGCCAGCAGATGCAGGCAGAGGATGTTATTTTTGCACAAAGTCAATTTTCTACAGACAATGCTATGGGTGTAGCCGTATTGGCGCATCGACAGCAGGAGGCTTAAAATGTCACAGCAAGTGCTCTCCATTACCCAAATTAATGAATATATCCGTTCTGTTGTGGATGCCGATCCGATGCTTTCCAATGTTGCCGTTCGGGGAGAAATCAGCAACTATAAAATGTATCCCTCCGGCCATCATTATTTCACGTTGAAAGATGAGGGCGGATCGCTAAAATGCGTTATGTTCAAAGGCAACGCTATGAAGCTGAGATTTCGTCCGGAAAACGGCATGAAGGTCATTGCTTTGGGTAAGATCAGCGTTTATCCAAGAGATGGTGCATATCAGCTATACTGCTCTGCTATGGCTATGGACGGTGTGGGTGATCTGCACGCCGCATTTGAACAAATGAAGGCGAAATTGGCAGCGCAAGGTTTATTTGATCCAGCGCATAAAAAGCCGATCCCTCCATATCCCGGGATCATTGGTATTATCACCAGCGCCGCAGGTGCGGCCATTCATGATATGCTGCGCATTTTGGCAAAACGTTACCCCTTGACGCAGGTCAGATTATTTCCTGTTCGCGTTCAGGGAGTAGAAGCCCCCGGAGAAATTGCGGGTGCGATCCGTTATGCCAATATCCACAATCTTGCCGATGTGCTGATTGTTGGCCGGGGCGGTGGCTCTATGGAAGATTTATGGGCCTTTAATGAAGAAATTGTTGCAAGGGCAATCTTTGAATCTCGTATTCCGGTGATCTCTGCTGTAGGTCATGAACCGGATGTGGCGATTTCTGACTATGTTGCAGATCTTCGCGCTGCCACACCATCCAATGCAGCGGAGCTGGTAGTTCCGGATCAAAATGCGTTGCTGCAAAGCATGGATAGCGCTTTGGCCTCTATGGGGGCAGCAGCTGCAAGACAGGTTAAGATGGCAAAGCAGCGGCTGGGGTCTTATCGGTTGCATCCATGTCTGCAAAGTCCCTTACAGTATACTACGCAGCGGCGCAATGCTCTTCAGATGGCTGCAACAAAGATCTTGGCGCTTGAAAAGCGATATGTAGACGCTAAGAAGCATAATTTTGTATCTTATGCATCAAAACTTGATGCTATGAGTCCCCTCAAGGTGTTGACCCGCGGTTATGCCATGACAGAAACCGCCAATGGACAGGTAGTGTCCTCGATCTCTCAGGTGCAGGTAGGCCAGAGTGTTGTCGTATCTGTATATGACGGCTCATTTACTGCACAAATCAGTCAAATAAAGGAGAATGACCATGAATCAGGAAAACCTCACATTTGAAGCAGGTATGCAGCGTTTGGAACAGATTGTTCGCACCATGGAACGGGGTGATCTGCCTTTAGATGAGTCTTTGAAGCTGTTTCGTGAAGGAACTGAGCTGGTTGCATCCTGCGGAAAACTTTTGGAAGAGGCAGAACTTCAAATCAAGCAAATCATGACAGATGAGCAAGGAAATCCTATGGAGGTGCCCTTTGGAAATGAACCTGTTTAATCAAATGACCGCTGCTTATGTATCCTATCTTGAGCAGTATCTGGATCGGGATTGTTTTGTTTATCCCAGTGAGCCGCAGCAGGATTTATTCGAGTCCATGCGGTATAGTCTGTTAGCTGGTGGAAAGCGCCTGCGTCCTGTGTTCGTCTTTGATTTTTGTAAAATGTGCGGCGGAGACTGGAAACTGGCAGCACCTTTTGCAGCAGCTGTAGAAATGATCCATACATATAGCTTGATTCATGACGATCTGCCCTGCATGGATAATGACGATTATCGCCGTGGTAAACTGACAAACCATAAAGTTTATGGCGAGGCAACTGCGGTGTTGGCCGGAGATGCTTTGTTGACTGCTGCATTTGCTTTTATTGCAAAAGCCTCTTATGACGCCCAAACCAGAATTGCTGCGGTGGAAGCATTGGCGGATTGCGCTGGAGAATTGGGTATGGTTGGCGGTCAGGTGCTGGATATGGCCAGTGAGCGTCGCCAATGTACCGAGCAAGAGGTGATTGATATCCAGAGCCGCAAGACCGGAGCGCTGATCAAAGCAGCTTGTATTCTTGGTGTTTTGGCAGGCAAGGGTGATCAAGCACAGCTTTCTGCAGCGGCGGAGTTTGCTGAGCACTTAGGCTTAGCTTTCCAGATTCGGGATGATATGCTGGATGTGATCGGCAGTCAGGAGGAGCTTGGAAAGGCGACCGGTGTTGATGCGGTAAAAAATACATTTGTGCAGCTTTACGGCCTTGAAAAATGCGACGAATTGGTTCGCGAGCATACACAAAAAGCTTTGTCTGCTTTAGATGTATTTGCAAATAAGGATTACATGGTGGCACTGGCCAAAAGTCTGACAGACAGAAGAAATTAAAGGCAACCCGGCAGGATAACCTGCCGGGTCTTTTCTTTACATATCAAAACCGGGATTCATATAATACACATTTTTCTGTTTTAATTTTTGTCTTAGCAATTCGATAGCCTCACCAAAACGCTGGAAGTGCACAATTTCTCTTTCTCGTAAGAATTTAATTACATTGTTTACATCGGGATCGTCGCTGAGTCGCAGGATGTTGTCATAGGTAACTCGAGCTTTTTGCTCTGCTGCCAGATCTTCCGTCAAATCCGCCATAGGATCTCCCTTTACTGCCATGGTAGCTGCGGTCCAGGGAGTACCGGAGGCAAATGTTGGATACACGCCCACTGTGTGGTCAACGAAATAGGGAGCAAAAGCTGAGTCTTGAATTTGTGAGTCTTTTAAATTTCTCGTCAACTGATGGACGATACTGCCTACCATCTCTAAATGAGAAAGTTCCTCCGTGCCTAATGAAGATAAAAATTGGTTATGATATAATATGAAAAAAGGAGAAAAAAGATATGAGTAATTTTTGTAACTTTAAGGATTATATCACACCTGAACAATGCAAATAAGCATCCGCATCTCTTGACGATGCAGACGGATTAATACAGTTCCTGGTCGCTACATATAATGACTATGTATTAAAGTATAGCGAGGCGAACCTGTCTGTGATTGTAAACCCCGATGCACTGTTTAGAACCAAGGGCGAGGAAGATGCCTTTGTCATTGAATTAACGCAGTACATAAGAGATGTGGTCGGGTTACCACAGAAGGAGGAAGTGATACATGGCAATAACAGAAGTAACGCAACCAAGCAAACGACTGTTAATCAGCGAGGATAATCAACCTCATAATGTCTGTGCCTATTGCCGTGTGTCCACTGATGAAAGAGACCAAAGAAACAGTCTTGTATCCCAGCAAAAGTTCTTTGAAACCTATTTCAAGCAACACCCTAATTGGAACAATGTGCGCATCTTTGCTGACGAGGGTTTGAGCGGTACATCACTGGAAAAGAGAGACGAGTTCAACGAAATGCTGTTTCTCGCTCGCTTGGGCGGTGTTGACCTTATACTGACCAAAGAGGTCTCCCGATTTTCCCGAAATCTTCAAGACCTCTTGAACATTGTTGAAGAGTTGCGAGACCGTAAGGTGTATATATGGTTTTTGTCTGATGACATCAATACCGAAAGCAATGACTATCGGGAGAAATTATCATTAGCAGGTCAAAGTGCCGAGCAGGAAAGTTTGAGGACATCACGCCGTGTCCGTTGGGGTCAGATGCAACAAATGGAACGAGGTCGGGTATTTGGTCGCAAAGAAATGTTTGGTTACAACATCGAGACCGACAAGAACGACCAACAGCACTTTGTTATTATCCCCGAAGAGGCAGAAATCATTAAACAGATTTTCCGCTGGTTCTCTATGGGAGATGGTACATTCCGCATTGCAAAGCGCTTGGAGCAAATGGGCATCAAGACAAAGCGGTATAAGAATGGATGGTCAAACACTGTTATTCTCCGTATTCTTCGTAATGAGAAATATGTGGGAGACCTTGCACAAGGCAAGACATATACCCCCGATGCCTTGAAGCATAAGAAAAAATATAACAGGGGCGAATCAGCAAGATACTACACAAGAGACCACCATCTCGAATCTGCAATTATTGACCGCGAGTTGTGGGATAAGGTGCAAGCAATTTTGCAGGACAATGCACCGCCTGACGAAGTGAAAGCAAAGTATTCAAACCGCTATTGGACTTCTGGAAAGATTTTCTGCGGTTGTTGCGGCGGTCGCTATGTTTCCATGCGAAAGAAACAAAAGAGCATCCCATACAAGGCATGGGTCTGCTACAACAACAATCAGCGAGGATTACCTCATGATATTATCAATGGTATGGGCGAAACTGTCCACGTTGGTTGTGTTGGCAAGCGAGTGAATGACCGTGTTCTGCAACTGGCAGTGCATGACGTCTTAACAGAGTACATCATCCCGCATAAGCGGGAAATCATAGATACCTTGCAGGAGGAGTACTGCAACAATACCAAACCTAAGGACAATGGAAAGGAAATCGATGCAACAAGGAAAGCTATTGAAACCAAGCAAAAGGAAATGGCTGAACTGACCGCCTTGTATGTTCAGAAAAAAATCCCTGATGAGGCATATTCAACAACCATAAATCTGTACAATGATCAAATACTTGAATTGAGATTCCAACTTACAGAACTGCAAAAGACACCCAACACCGCTTCTGCAGAAATCCGCTACAAGGACTTTATTTCGCAGATTGAGGGTTTGGTTGATTTGCAAGAGAATGATATAACCGAGGGGTTGTATGCAAGAGTAACACGGAAAGTTATTGTGCATCCCGATAATATTTTGGAAATTCATCTGTCCTTTATGACAAAACCTATTTTCATGCAATATGTAACATCTGGTAGAGGCGATACCTATACTGCATCCTTTACTATCATCAACAAGGATTGCGCGAGTGAGTGAGCGAGCGAGTAAGGGAGTGTGCCGAGGGTGCGGATCTGCTCAGCATTGAGATTAGCATAGATGTTTGAGACCTCGACAAAATCAATGGCACCAGCAACATGGATATTCTTTGTAATCTTCTTCATTTATTAAAATCTCCTTATCAAATTATTTTGTGAAAAATCGCTTTTTCGTCTATTCACAAAATAAGTATGATTGACGAAAATTTTTTGTTTTTGCCTTATAGCTTTTTGGTTTACTTTTTAATTGCTCTGTGTTAGAATAAAACAACCACACAAATCGAATATTTTTGCTCAACTGAGGGAGTTTACCTTGGTAAAAGGTACTCTCCTTATCTCCATGTGTGAGCAGCGGTTGATTTGTGTGGTAACAGACGAGGGAATACTATTTCGGCACACCCTTCGGGGTGTGCTTTTAAAATAGGAGGAGTAGAAATGAGAAAGAGAATACTCACGATTGGTATTATTGTTCTTGTGTGTGTTGTGGCTTTAACGGTGTTTTATTTTGCAGGCGGATTGCAGCTGCTGTGTAAGCATGAACGCCAGATGTTATTGAATGCTCAGGAAGTTAGCTGCATAGAAATGGGTTACAGTGGCGACCTTCATTGTAACGACTGCGGTAAGCTCCTGCAAAAGGGCGAGGAAATACCTTGGATTGAGCACACACCTGCCGTACGGGATGCTGTGGAAGCAACGTGCACCGAATGGGGTTGGACAGGTGAAACCTATTGTCAGGTCTGTAACTCATTGCTCCACGTCAGTGTAGAAACCGAACCAAAGGGCCATAACGAGGTTGCAAAGGGCAGGGTAGAGGCAACCTGCACCACAGCAGGCAATACAGGCGAGATAACTTGCGGTGATTGCGGTATTCACATCCAGGAAGGCGAAGTCGTTGATGCCCTTGGGCATAAAGAAGTGACGGAAAATTACAAGGCCAATACCTGCACCACCGACGGTTACAGCGGCGATACACATTGCTCCGTTTGCAACACGACCTTGAAAAAAGGAAAAACCATTCCGGCAGCACACGATGTTGTTATAAAGAACCAAAAGGATGCTACCTGCTCTGCGGAGGGTTACAGCGGCGACAAGTCCTGCAAGGTTTGCGGTGTAGAAATTTCCAAGGGTAAGGTGGTGGGCAAAACTGGACATAGTTCCGCTACAAGGAACCAGAAGGCTGCAACCTGCATCACCGACGGTTACAGCGGTGATACATACTGCTCTGTTTGTAAGGCAGATTTAACAACAGGTAAAACCATTCCTGCCACCAACCACAAAAATCTTGAAGATAGAAACCAGAAGGCTGCAACGGAAACTGAGGAAGGTTATACAGGCGATTCTTATTGCAAGGACTGTGATACGCTTATCAAGAAGGGCGAAGTAATTGCTAAATTGACACCTATACCTAATTATCAATGTGTGTCTTCTGTTGAAAACAGTGTTTTTGCAGAAATTAATGCTAATCGCAAAGAGCATGGCTTGCATGAACTGAAATTGGATAATACAATTCACAGTGCCGTCCATATTCGGGCGAATGAGTTTGTTTATCGAGAAATAAATAAAATAAATGTAGGTCCACATAATCGCCTTGATGGAAGTCCATATGATACAGTACTTGAGGAAATGGGACTGTTCTATTCAATTACTGCTGAAATTATTGTTGGTGCAATAAACCCCAACGGTCTTGTTCCTGCATGGATGGCATCAACCGCAGGTCATAGAGAGGCAATTTTGGATAAAGACTTTACTCACATTTCCGTATGTGTTGTTTTTGTAGAAGACACATATTTTGCAGTTGCTATTTTTCATAATAATGTGAAATATCAATGATTTCAAAAACAACCTAGACATTTCAAACATAATAAATACGGAAATATTACCGCGATCACGCGCTAATATTTCCGCAACCAATAGCATAAGAGTACCGGAGGTAGTGTTACCTCCGGTATTTGCTTATGCCCTCGTTGAGTTAGTGTTGACATTCTCCCCATTTTGTAGTGCCAACAGATGAGCAAGGGTTTCTCAGTGCCTCCCGATACTTTGGTAAGGAAAAGCAAATCATCGCCATGCAGGACAGCTATGCAGAGGCGATGAAGCAGTTTTGACTGCTCCGTTCTCTTTGTTATTAAATGCACAATAAAATTCCTCTGTACCGATGTCAGTTAATAAGCCTTTTAGTTCATCGAAGGGCATGCTGTAGCGCTGGGACAGATAACGTAAGGATGCGCCTAATTCACCGTCCGGACCGCCATACTGGGAAATGATAATGGAGGCAAGTTTCGGATTGGGTTTATCTATCTTTACAGGATATTGAAGCTTCTTTTCATACACAAACATACATCATACCTCCTGATTTTTGGCATATTCCCATGGCCACGGATCGTCCAGCCATTGATAAGGACCTTCGGTAATGGTGTTGTGATTTAAAGGTCCGCACATTCTTTCGTATTTCGCTCTGCCATCTTTATAAAGCTTTTGGTATCTGCGATATAGCTCCAACGCGTCTGCATCATCTCTATGCGTATCCAGATATAGCGCCAATTCTTGGATAGCAAAGCATAAGGCTTGTAATTCAGAAAGGGGTGTAACCGGCAGTTCGTTTTTATTGAACATACCCATAAAGGGAAGCTCCAGACCGGGGAATAGCGTACCTCTTACCAGCGCCTTTCCTAATTCGTATTTAGGTGGATTTGCTGTCTGGAAGGGGACATAGGGGTTTGCCAAAGGTGCCCGGGCAGGCAATCGGCCTTCAAATTCCAATTGTGTTGGTTGGTTATCCATATTCACGCCTCCAAAGAAATTTAGTAGGAAATGTCATTCCTGTGTAGTCTATGACGTTTTCTGCTGAAATGTTCATTTATAAAATTTTGAACATATACTTTACGGAGGTGTTGAACATGCGAAGAAAAATTTATCCCCTTTCTATGGTGGTGGCCTTATTATCTGTGTTAAGCGGGGTTTTACTGGTGGCTATCATAGGGAGTCAAAGTGTAACTGTTGCAATTGAAAATCTAGGATTTCAGCCTCAAAAGACCATTGTAATCGATGCTGGTCATGGTGGAATTGACGGAGGCGCTACCTCTTGTACGGGGGTATTGGAGCGAGATATCAATCTGGACATATCGTTGAAACTAAATGATCTACTACATTTATTAGGGTATCGCACCGTGATGACCCGGTCTACCCAGGAGTCTATTGCAACGGAAGGCAATACCATTGCTGCGCAAAAGGTTTCTGATATGAAAAATCGGCTAAATCTTGTTAATAAGATAAATGATCCCATTTTTATCAGCATCCATCAAAATTATTTTGAAAACGGGAAATATCGCGGTGCGCAAGTTTTTTATGGGGCTTCACAGGATGGTAAAAATCTTGCGTCCGGTATCCAGACGGCTTTTGTTAATGCTTTAAATCCGGGCAGTCAGCGACAAATTAAAAAAGGGGATGGAATCTATTTGTTGGAAAAGTTAAGCTGCCCGGCGGTATTGATCGAGTGCGGATTTTTATCCAATGTGGAGGAAGAAGCCTTGCTTCAAGAAAAAGAGTATCAAAATAAAATATGCGCCGTAATTGCTTCGGCGCTTGATGCATATATCCGACAGAATGCTACTGCTTGACCACAGGGATTTTGGTTGTTATAATGAGCATACAGAGAGAAGGTGCACGCAAATATGGCAAAAGAAAAGACAATTTTTTATTGTACATCCTGTGGTAACGAGTTTCCTAAATGGCAAGGACAATGCCCTGCATGCAAAGCATGGAATACTATGCAAGAGCATGTACACAAGCCCATGATTCCCGGTAGAGGGGCAGTATCTGCGGTGGGCAACAGCCGTGAGCCTGTTCGGCTTCAGGAGGTCGTCACAGACTCGGAGATCCGCTTTTCCACCGGTATGGGTGAACTTGACCGCGTATTAGGCGGCGGTGCTGTAGCAGGCTCTCTGGTGCTGGTAGGCGGTGCGCCTGGTATTGGTAAGTCTACACTCCTTCTCCAGATCTGCAACCGTTTGTGCGCTGAGCGAAAGGTATTGTATGTATCCGGAGAAGAATCTGAGCGCCAGCTGAAACTTCGAGCAGAGCGGATCGGTGTCTGTCCGGAATCTTTATATATCCTGTCAGAAACAAGCTTATCGGATATCCTGCAGTCTGCTGACCAGATCCAGCCGGATGTTTTAATCGTAGATTCTATCCAGACTCTGTATAACGAAAATAGTGACTCCACACCCGGCAGCGTTTCTCAAGTGAAGGAATGTACCATGTCCTTAATGCATCTGTCAAAGAGTCAGGGTATCACAGTATTTGTGGTAGGACATATCAACAAGGACGGTGCTATTGCAGGCCCTAAGGTGCTGGAGCATATGGTAGATTGCGTTCTGTATTTTGAGGGCGATGCCAATTCTTCCTACCGGCTTCTTCGTGCTGCAAAAAACCGTTTTGGATCTACCAATGAAATTGGTGTGTTTGAAATGGCAGATACGGGGCTGATAGAAGTGCCCAATCCCTCCCAAATGTTGCTGTCCGGCAGACCGGAGGGGGCGTCCGGCACTTGTGTGGCCTGTGTTATGGAAGGTACGCGTCCGGTGTTGGCTGAGGTGCAGGCTCTTGTTGCTAAGACTTCCTTTAACATGCCCAGACGTACCGCAGATGGCTTTGATTTTAACAGGGCGGCTCTACTTCTGGCTGTGGCAGAAAAACGGGCAGGAATGAAACTAAGCGCCTTTGATGCCTATATCAATGTGATTGGCGGCTTGCGACTGGATGAGCCGGGCGCAGATCTGCCGGTGGTGTTGGCGGTAGCCTCTTCCTATCGTGATAAGGTTGTGCCTCATGATCTGGTTGCGGTGGGCGAGGTCGGTTTGACAGGTGAGATCCGTACAGTATCCCACTTAAATCAGCGCTTACAAGAAATTTCTCGCCTTGGCTTTACAAAATGTATTATTCCCAGAGTCAGCGCCCAAAAATTAGAGATCCCCAAGGGATTGACTGTATTTCAGGTCAAAAACCTTGCTGAAGCGATCGAAATTGCATTGTAAATAAAAAAGGTAGACACAAACGTGTCTACCTTTTTTGTCATTATTAGTAGAATAACAGATCAGAATAAGTGGGATAAGGCCAGTAGGATTTTGCGGTGTAGATCTCCAACATATCTGCATCCTTACGGACAAGCTGCATACAGTCAATGACAGTTTCGCTGTAATATTCTGCAGCTAACTTGCTGTCTGTAGGGACTTGTGCAAGAACGGACTGTAATTTTTCGGTGTTAGTATACAGGCTTTCGCACAAAGAAGAGATCTTTTCCAAGAGTGCTGCTTCAGCGCCGGTCTTTACACGCAGCCCCTTAATTGTTTGCTTCTTCACAATGGCATCAGCCAGATCCGATGCATAAGCGTTTGCAGCAGGCAGAATTTGGTGCATCACCATGTCATACATGGTTTTCGCTTCAATGTGGATCAGCTTGTTATAAGATTCCAAATGGATCTCATAGCGTGCCCGATATTCTGTTTCGGTATAAACATTACGCTTGACAACCAGATCGATGTTCTTTTGAGAAACATAGGTGGGCAAAGCCTTTACTGTGTTATAAAGATTGCTCAGACCTCTACGCTGGGCTTCATCTTTCCATTCCTGAGAGTAGCCATTGCCGTTAAAGATAATTCTCTGGTGCTGTGTGAAAGCGTCGCAGATCAGCTTCTGCAATGCGGAATCGAAATCATCAGCCTTTTCCAGAATGTCGGCAAAGTTGCTTAACTCCTCAGCCATAATGGTATTCAAGGCGATGTTCGGGCCAGCGATGGACTGAGAAGAGCCTAACATACGGAATTCAAACTTATTACCGGTAAAGGCAATGGGGGAGGTGCGGTTTCTGTCGGTAGTATCCTTAGGAAGCACCGGCAGCACATCCACACCAATACGCATCATGCTCTTTTTAGCATCCATGTAGTTTGCGCCGTTGATGATAGATTCTACAACGGCAGTCAATTCGTCACCTAAGAAGATAGAGATGATGGCAGGAGGTGCTTCATTTGCACCTAAGCGGTGGTCGTTACCGGCAAAGGCAACAGTGCAGCGCAGGAAATCCTGGTATTCATCGACACCCTTAATAAAGGCAGCCAGGAACAGTAAGAATTGTGCATTCTGTCTGGGGGTGTCGCCGGGTTTAAAGATATTCTTGCCGGAATCTGTGCACAAAGACCAGTTGTTATGCTTACCGGAGCCGTTGACACCAAGTCGGAGGCCAAAGCGGTCTTAGGA
>JAZRCU010000041.1:0-7067 GCA_045659965.1 Faecousia sp. | reverse complement strand
TTGGCACTTGTGCTGTGCCTATCCCTGTGTGCTTGCGGCGGAGGCGGTAGCGATGATTCCGGCAAAATCTCGCTTACAAAAGAGAACATTAATACATATTTCACTGTCGCTTGTGGGATTAGCGATCTGTATAGCAACGACGATATTTTTGAAGTAAATGCCAGATTAAATGGCGTATCAGATAATTTCAACTATGAAAATATTTCTGTCACTTTCAAAATCACCAGAAGTGCAAGATGCTTCTATACTAAACCTGATCCTTCCCTCCCTCCTGCACAGTGGACACAATGGGACCACAAAGTACCCTATGAAGCAGAAATAACAGTAACAACCAACATCGCCGGAGCAGGAGATGCCACAGAGAAGTTCCCCATAAAGGATATTACTTGCAGTGAGCACAATCAGTTAGGGGAATTCGCAGACCAACTGCGCAGTTCTTGGGAAATCGTCGCTATTTCCGGCTACATTGTACCTGTAGGGTGATTCAATATAAAAGACAGGGAGTCAATTACGACTCCCTGTTTCTTTTATGCTTCCAATAGGGATTGCATTTTTCTGTCTGCGCGGTATAATAAGACCAGAAATGCCAACAACTAAGGAGCATACAGATATGGAGCTTACCCTTTCTCAAATCAAGGCTTGTACCAGCGGTGCTGTGAGAATTCAGAAAGAGACCGACGGGGTCCACTTTTACCGCTTCACGCAAGAACAGGAAGATCTTTACAAGATCCGGAAAGAAGATTTTTATAACAAGACCTTCTACACCTCCGGCATCCAGATGCGATTTTCCACCAATAGCCGTCGCCTTTCCTTGCAGGTAGATGTATCTTACATCGCATCCCGTTCCTATTTTGCCTTTGAGATTTTTAAGGACAACCAACGAATCGGAACGATCCAGAACTTTGACGAAGCAGACGGTCGGGAATCCTACATTGGTGTGCAGCTGCCTATGGGCGCTTATAAGACCCAGGTAGATCTGGGTGAGGGCGATAAGGAGATCCGAATTTTGTTCCCTTGGAGCATGAAAGTGGCGCTGCAGTCTATGACCTTAGATGACGGAGCAAGCTTCCAGCCTATAAAGTATCAAAAGAAGCTTTTGGCCTTTGGCGACTCTATCACCCAAGGCTACGATGCCTTGTACCCCTCTAATAAGTACATCTCCCGGCTGGCAGAGTTTTTACAAATGGAAGAGCACAACAAAGCCATCGGCGGTGAGATCTTCTTCCCGCCTCTGTCTGCTACAAAGGAAGATTTTACACCGGACCTGATCACAGTAGCCTACGGCACAAACGACTGGCGCTGCGTGACCCAAGCTCAGTTCCGAGAAAACTGCGATGGATTTTTCCGCAACCTTTGCAAAAGCTATCCGGACACCAAAATTCTTGCCATCGCACCTATCTGGCGCAAGGACACGGATCAAAATGTAGATTTTGACAGTTTTACAGATGTGGAAGTCGAGATTCGGCAGGTAGTGAGCAAATTTAGTCAAGTTACCTTGATCTCCGGCTACGACTTTATTCCTAAGGACTCCCAGTACTTCGCAGATCTGCGGCTGCACCCTAACGACCGAGGGTTTGATTTCTACTATGAAAATCTAATCCAAGCCATCAAATCCTTATAAAAAAGAAATGCACCTGAAAAATCAGGTGCATTTTTTATTATTTTTTCTTCTTAAGTAGGAAATAGCCACCCACTGCGATAGCTGCAACTGCCACCACAGCGATCGCCGCAATCAGCAAAACATCGTTTCCCTTTTCCACAATAGGCGCTGTCTGTCCAATTGTTTGGATATATTCCGATGTGGAAGAAACAGTCGCATCCATACCCTCACTGGGTTTTGTCTGCTCCTGTGTCGTCTTTGTTGCCTCTTGAGTTGCTTCTGTGGTCACCTGCGTGGCATCCACAGTTGCCTGGGTTGCATCAGTAGTTTGCTCTGTTGTAGGCTCAGTTTCGATCGGCTGAGTCTGCTGAGGGGTAGTAACTTCAGTCTGCTGAGGGGTAGTAGCTTCAGTCTGCTGAGGTGTAGTAGACTCAGTCTGCTGAGGCGTAGTAGCTTCAGTCTGCTGAGGCGTAGTAGACTCAGTCTGCTGAGTAGTAGCTTCAGTCTGTTCCCCCTCAATTTGGAAATTTAAGGTGTTAATGTCACAAACCAAACTGGTACCTCCATTTTTCACTGAAGGCTGCCCTGTAAAGGTAGTTGCGCCTGCAGTTGCATCTGCTCGCACCTTTAAAGTAACTGTGCCAACTTGTTTATTCAACTCGCTGGCTATCAGATACAAGGCAACAAAGCCTCTGTCCGCATCAAAATCACGAACCAACGCGGCTGAATCGCAAGTACCCTCTACCACCTGAAAAACCTCGGAATCATAAAGCATGATCATACCCCAGGAATTACAAGCCTTTTCCGATTTGATATCCAGCGTAACAGTCACCTGATCGCCAGGCTTTAACGTCTGCATATCCGCTTTTAAAGTCATGGTGACATCTGCTGCTGCAAAGACCGGTGTTGCACCAAGGATCAGCAGCAGAAAACATAAACAAATCGCTATAATTCTTTTCATTTCTACCTCTTATTATAACGGATAACTCTCCGGGAACATAGTGTGCCACAGAAGATAAATTACATCTTCGTTGTTAACTTTACCGTTGCCATCACAGTCACCGGGTGCTGCCAAAGGATAAGTCTCTGCAAACATGGTGTGCCACAGAAGATAAATTACATCTTCGTTGTTAACGCTGCCGTTGCCATCACAGTCACCAGGCAGATATTCCGGAGCTTTAATAGTGATCTTTAACGTACCGGTGATATTTCCCAAGGAGATGGCTACCTGGTAGGTATTGCCTGCAGTCCAAGGATTTTCCGAACTCTGAGGATCTGTATAGGTCAAAGAATATGTTTTCTCCTGATAAACAAACTGATCACCCTTAATAATCTGAGATTGTCCGTCAGAGAAAGTGACTTTATATTGAATAAAATCTTGCCAATCGTAGTGGAAATATCTTCCGCCTTCGTCTTCTACCCATCTGCCTTCTGTTCTCTCTGTAACACTAATTGCAGGAACAAGCATACTTGTAGGTTTCGCCTTGCCTAACAGATCATCGAAATCAATTTCATCATTTGCAAGATCCGCAGTTCCAGTAGAGTCCTGGGTGATAGGAGTGATGCCTTGAGCTGATACGCCCAGATAGCAGCTGGCAACTAACATCAGCACCAGACACAACGCAATATACTTTTTCATCATAATTTCTCCTTAGATTTTCCTATTGAGTAAACAACAACTTATTGTAAAGGATAGCTCTCCGGGAACATGGTATGCCACAGAAGATGGATGACATCCTGATTATTTGTATCACCATCTGCATTATAATCAGCGCTTTCATAGATGGGATAACTGTCGGGGAACATGGTGTACCACAGAAGATAAATTACGTCACTGTTAGAAACGATCCTGTCTCCGTCAAAATCGCCGCGATCCGCAGGCACTACAAATTGTGCAATATATACCTTGTTGCCATAGCATTTGGTTACATCAGTATCCCATCCAATGAAGATAAGCTCCTCTCCAGAAAGAGGTGTTACTTCCTTAGGCGCAGTTACCGAATCTCCATAATGATAAGTTCCCTCTGCGATCAATGTGCCATCTTCATACATAAATTGGATGGTATAGTTGATATACGTCTTTTCGTAGGTGGCTGTAAACACCTGATCGCCTGTACAAATACCCACTTCTTTGTCCCATCCGCTAAAGCGATAGGTGTAGGTATTATCTGCAAGTCTTACAGGATCTTTGGGCGCAACGATGGTTTCTCCGTCAAGATATATCTGGTGTGCAAGTTCCGTACCATCATCATTTTTGAAGTAGACATGATGTTGCACATACGTTTCCTGATATTGGGCTACGAATACCTGATCACCGTCACAAAGGCCAACCTCACGGTCCCAACCTAAAAATGTATAACGAATACCATTGGCAAATGCTCTTTGGGGATCTTTCGGTTTTTCGATTTTTGCTCCAAATGTATAGGTATTCTTAGACAGAACTCTGCCATCATAATCCACAAATTTTACTGTAAACCGCTCATTTACATAAGAATTATCTGCAATAGGGTAGGCATTGCTATTTACAAAGTCATACTCTGCATTATTACGCTTATGATAGGTAAACTCTGCATCATTTTTCAGGAAGCATTGATACGAATATCCCAACTGCGAATATGTTGCATCCCAGGTTGCGTCCAAATTATAATATTTCTGTCCCAACTTGACAATATTCCAGCCATGGGCACCCATCTGACCGTTGTCGTCGTAACTCCATCCGCCCACATAGCGAACGTCTACCCCCAATTCCAGCAGCAAGCGGTACATTGCTGTGGCATAGCCTTGACAAACGGCAGTATGATCAATAAGCGCAGCATAAGTGCTATGCTTTCGCAAATACGTGGTGTCTTCAAGATGATCATAGTCATAGGTTACATTCTGGCATAACCAATCGTAAACACCCTTGACCTTTTGATAATCTGTAGCATTCTTTAAATCCAACTGCTTCAAGATTTTTTCCACGGCAGCATCTACTTTAACTTCCTGATCTGCAGTGGTATAATACTCTATAGTATATTCTAAAGTCAAATAGTAGACGTTGCCCTGCACATAGCCGCTAAGTTTGGCACTCCAACTATTATACTGCCGAGATATATAGTCGCCTTCTGTGGGATTGCCTGTGTGCGCCACCGCCAGATCAAACATATCATTCAGGGTAGTTTGGCCATATTCCAAAGTGCGCCAATATACAACCGCATATTCTTTTCTATCTCTTAGCTGCTCTCTAAAAATTTCGGCCGCCTCTTCCATAGAAGTAGCGTATTCTTCTGCTTCATCCGCAATAGGTGCAACCCCAAAATCCAAAGCAGCATTGCCACAAACTGCTGTAATCGGTTCAACCCATTCAATCTGACTTGCTCCGGCGCTGCCTGCAATGCATGTAAACAGAGCAGCACAACATACCAATGCAGCAACTATATACATCAAACGGTATTTCACTTTTGCCATTTTTACAACCACTTTACTACGACCCCCGGCTAATTATCACCTTATCAAGAATATTCATATTCACATAGCTTTGGTATAGCCCAGTAATGCTGGTACCATAATCTATGATATCCATCTCCACATGGCTACACCATTTTATGTTATTATAAGGTATTCTACATATTTTTGCAAGGTAAATTATATCACTGAGCACCTATAATTTTAACAAAACAGTACAACATAACAAAAAAATCGCCAACACCATTCGGTGTTGGCGATTTTAATTAGATTAGTTGCAGTACTTCTTCTTTCCAACGGTGACAACTGCCACACCGGCAAATGCCAGAACCATCAGAACCATGTACAGAGCAGGATTCATTGCATCTGCAGTCACAGGAGTAGTCTTAGCGATCTCCTCGGTCTTTGTAGCGCCGCAATCAGCACAGGTGTAGGTCTTTACACCAGCCTTGGTCTCGGTAGCTTCTACAGTTACCTTGCCCTCATCCCACTTGTGAGCAGCCTTCTGCACGTCATTACATACGGAGCAGACACGCTTGTGGTTATCAGCATCGTCCTTCTCCCATGCGCCGTAAATGTGAGCACCGGTAGCGGGAATCTGCTCAACCTTAGTTGCGCCACAATCAGCACAGGTGTAGGTCTTCTGGCCAGCCTTAGTAGCGGTAGCCTCTGCAGTTACCTTGCCTGCATCCCACTTGTGAGCTGCCTTCTGGACATCGTTACAGCCAGCGCAAACACGCTTGTGGTTGTTAGCATCGTCCTTCTCCCATGCGCCGTATGCGTGAGCACCGGTAGCGGGGATGGACTCAGTCTTAGTAGCACCGCAGTCAACACAAGTAAAGGTCTTTACACCAGCCTTGGTCTCGGTAGCCTCAGTGGTCACCTCACCATCATCGAACTTGTGAGCAGCAGTTTCCTCTTTCTGGCCACACTTGGTACAAGCACGCTTATGGGTATCGTTATCAACCTTTTGCCATGCGCCAATGGTATGTACGCCGGTAGCAGGAATCTGCTCGATCTTAGTAGCGCCACAGTCAGCACAGGTGTAGGTCATAACGCCATCATTGCCACAGTCATTGAGAGTAGTCATTACGCCGTTGTCCCAAACGTGAGCTGCAGTCTCGGACTTGCCACAGACGGAGCAAACACCCTTGTGCTCAGCATCGTCTACCTTAGTCCACTCAAGGAAGGTGTGCACATCGCACTCGATCTTAACAGTGGGAACACCAGCAAAGACGTACTTCAAATCACCGCTATCGCCCTGAGCAATAGAAGCACCATCGACAGTAATGTCGCCAAAGACAGCATCTTCCTTAACCTTTACGGTAATGGTACCCAATACCACCTTGCCCTCAACCATCTGGGGCTCTGCAAAGGCAACGCTAAAGCCATTTTCAGCAGAGAAAGTGCCATCTGCGCCAAGCAGCATATCGCCACTGACGATCTCAAAAATATCGCTATCCAGACCCAGGCTAAAGTCAACACTGGTCAGAGCCTTGCTGGAAGAAATGTAAATAGTGTAAGTAACTTCCTCGCCACGCTTAAGGGCATCCTTGTCAGCTACGATCTCATAGGTAACGCTGAAGAGCTCGTCCTTGGTTGCAAGGCAATCCTTACAGGTGAAGGTTCTTACGCCGTCCTCAGTTGCGGTGGGTTCCTTGGTTACAACACCATTATCCCATGCGTGGGGAGCAGTCTCTTCGTTCTTGCCGCAAACAGAGCAAGTACGCTTATGGGTATCATTATCTACCACTTCCCATGCACCAGCAGTATGGAGACCGGTAGCAGGAATAACCTCAGTTTTGGTTGCACTACAATCAACACAGGTGTAAGTCTTCACACCATCGTTGCCGCAATCCTCGGGGGTAGTTACAACACCGCTGTTCCAGTTGTGATTTGCGGTTTCTTCCTTGGAGCAAACAGAACAGATGTGCTTATGGCCACCTTCTACTTCGAACCAATTGTCGTAGCTGTGGGTAGTGGTCTTCTCAACAGCTTCGGTCTTGGTTGCATTACAACCAGT
>JAZRCU010000040.1:0-6524 GCA_045659965.1 Faecousia sp. | reverse complement strand
GACAGGAACGGCAACAGGCTTTAAGTGCATACCGATCAAGGTCAGACCGATATCCAGTCCGGCATCGGCTTTGATCTGTTCCAATGCCACAGGATTTTTAAAAGCTGCATAAGCCTGGGTTGCCAGAGAACCGCCGGCTTTTGGCTGGGGGATCACATTGACTGCCTCGGCAAAAGGGGCGGCTTCTTTTTCTGTAATGATCGCACGGTTCAAATGCTCGCAGCATTGGATTGCTAAGTAGAAACCTTTGCTTTGGGCATAGTCATACAGACCTTTGAAGATTTCTCCGGCTACATCGAAATTGGAATTTGTGCCGATTTTAGCACCCATTACCTCACTGGTAGAGCAGCCAATGACAATAATGCTACCTGGTTTCAGTTTTGCTTTTTCAGATAGCTCGTATATAGCAGCCTTAGCCTGGTTGTAAATGGAACGGTCCATATCCTTCTCCTTATTGTCTGTTCAATCAAACAGATTTAGAATTTTTGCCTTAGGCAGTGCACCCAAAGCTTGGTTTTTTACCTGGCCATTTTCAATCACAAACAGGGTGGGGATGCTGGAAACACCGTACTGTGCAGCCAGCTCCGGCTCCTGATCTACGTCGATCTTGACGATTTTGATATCCTCGCGCTCTTCGGCAATTTCCTCTAAGATGGGACCGACCATCCGGCAAGGACCGCACCAGGTTGCAAAAAAATCAACGAGAACAGGCTTTTCGCTATTTAAAACTTCCTTTTCAAATGTTTGCTTTGTGACATGCAATAAAGACATATGATTATCCTCCGTTTCTTTCGTGTAGTGAACGAGCAAGAAAGATGATGCTGAAAACAGATGCTAGATCTGTCCGCAGTGCCAAAGGGGATTAAAAATTTTATACCCTTTATATATAGTATACCATCTTTATATCATAATGTTAAGCAAATGTAAACGTTGCATAAATATTTGTTGGGAGAGGGAGAGGAAAACGTGAAAGAATCGTGAATTTTAATTAAAAATTAGGATTGACTTTTCTGAGCTGTACCGCTATAATGAGTATGTCTTATAGTATATTATTATGTGCAGTTACGCACAGATACCTCCTTTGATGGGTAAAAAGTTACAGGCAGAACAATGGAGATGGGAGGAAGAGTGTATGGAAAACCAGTCTGTGAAGACAGATATGGAACAGCAGCGCGAAAGTGAAACCATAGAGATTGATCTAATTCGTTTGTGGAATGCTGTCCGTAAAAAAATATGGGTGGTCTTGATTTCTGCTATTTTGTGCGGTGTAGTTGCGCTGGCTGGTACATTGTTCTTGATTTCTCCTAAGTACCAATCTTCTGCGTTGCTTTACGTAAATAATAGCGTATCTCTTGGCAGTTCCTCTGTCAGTGTGTCTTACTCTGATTTGACGGCTTCTAAGAGTCTGGTTGCTTCTTATCTGGTTATTTTGAATTCCAGAGGCACCTTGTTAGATGTGATTGATTATGCAGAAGCTAATCGTACATATAACGAATTGAGAGGTATGATCTCTGCGTCTGCAGTGAATGATACAGAAATCTTTCAGGTTGTGGTTACTAGCACCGATCCTTATGAGGCGGAAGCGTTGGCTAACGCAATCGCTGAGGTGTTGCCCAAGCGGATTGCCAGCATTATCGAAGGATCTTCTGCAAAGGTCGTCGATTATGCAATCGTTCCCAGTGCGGCAAGTTCCCCCAGTTATAGCAACAATACCATTCTGGGTGTGTTGGTAGGCTTGATCCTGTCTGTTGGCGTTATTGTTTTGATTGAGTTGTTTGATGTTACCTTCAAGGATGAAGAGGACATCAAGCGTTGTACACATTATCCCATTCTTGCATCTGTTGCAGATATGCAAAGTAGCGGCAAGGGTTACTATAAAAAGTATAGTAATTATAGCAAGTATAGCAAGTACGGTAAGTACAAAAAGTATGGCACTAAGCCTACCGGTGCTGCGGCACAGAGCTCTGCAATCATTGGTAGTGGCATTTCTTTTGCGGCATCTGAAGCATATAAGCTGCTGCGGATGAAGATTCAGTATTCCTTTGCAGATGATCAGAAGTGCCGTGTGATCGCGGTCTCCAGTGCTATGGCAGGAGAAGGTAAGTCCGTTTCTTCTGCGAACTTGGCAAATACGCTGGCACAATTCGGCGAACGTGTATTGCTGATTGACTGTGACCTTCGCCGTCCTACTGCTGCAGAGAAGATGTCTCTTAAGAAAACCCCTGGTTTGACTGAGTTCCTCACAGGCAATATGGACGTCAATGAACTGTTCCAGCGTTATAGCAGCAGCGAAAATGACAATCTGTTTTATGTCATCACCGCTGGTGCATGTCCTCCTAACCCTGTAGAGCTGCTTAGCTCCCACAAGATGGAGGGCTTGCTTAAGAGCCTGCGTGGCTTGTTTGACTATATCATTTTGGATATGCCTCCCATTGGTGAGGTCAGTGATGCTCTGGTCGCTGCGAAAATGGCGGATGGTGTGTTGCTGGTTGTTCGTCAGAATTACTGTAACAGCGTTGTGTTTAAGGATGCGCTGCGTCAGTTTGAATTCGTAAATAGCCGTATTTTGGGTATTGTAGTCAACTGCGCGAAGAGTGTCAGCAAGGGCAAATATCGGGACTCCCATTATGCGCAGGCAAGCAAGTATAATGCTGCTAAGCATAAGCAAGCGCAAGAAAAAGCTACAGTGCCGAATGATGTGGATGCCAGAAAGAAGAAATAAATATGGCGTGTTTTGCTGACTTCCATACACACATCTTACCAAGTTTGGATGATGGCAGTGTAAGTGTGGAACAGTCTCTTCAGATGCTAAGAATGGAAGCGCAAGCCGGCGTTAAGAGAGTGGTGTTAACACCTCACTTTTACCCACACGAGTCATCTATTTCAGAGTTTCTGCAGGAAAGGGAACAAGCTTATAACCGCCTGATTGATGGTATTAAGGATGTTCCTGGACTGCCGGAGTTATACTTAGGCGCAGAGGTTTACTTTTACCGCGGCATGGCGGCCTCTGAAGATCTCAGACAGCTTACCATTGCGGGAAGCCCGTATATATTGATCGAGATGCCCTTTGGAAGATGGACAGAGGGTATGTACGAGGAGTTGGATGCAATCTGCCGTAGAGGTATGCGGCCTATTATTGCCCACCTAGATCGTTATATTACTCCCTTTCGCACCTTTGGTATTCCCGAGAAACTGGCACAGATACCTGCTTTGGTCCAAATGAATTCAGAAGCGTTACAGTCCTTCTGGATGCGTAGGATGTTCATAAAGTACTTAAAAAAAGATATGGTGCATCTAATTGGCACAGATTGCCATGATTGCACAACGCGCTCTCCGCAAATGCAGGAAGCCTGTAAATGGGGAGCAAAGTTTATTCAGCAAATCCGTGAATATGAGGATATAATTCTTCTTCATTCACGTTAATTGCGCAAGCACATAAATACCACCGTAACGGTGACAAATTAATGGAGATGATTGATATGAAAAGAGCAATGAATTTTATCCTGGTCCTGTCTCTCTTGGCTGCAATGGCAGTCCCCGCACTGGCAAGAAATGTTGATTTTGTTCCCAGCATTTCTGACAAGGGCGCACCCACCATTATCGGTTCTAGTGAGATCAAGGACACCAACGGCAATTCCGTTGGTACTGCTGACAGCACTATCTTTATTATTACCCCTGTTGCTGACGCAAAGACCTCTGACAAGATTTCTGAAGACGACAAGACAAACCTGTTGGAAGCTTATGACAAGCTGACCTCCGGTGAGAAGGCTTATGAAATCTGCCCCGGTCTGGAAGAGCTGGTAACTAAGGAGTATGAGGGCGTTAAGGAAGAAGATCTGGTCGTCCGCGATCTGTTTGACGTCTCCGCGAGCGACGTTGAAGTGGAAAAGAAGGTTTCTGAGGGTAACACTATCCAGATGACCCTGAGCGCAAACGTTGCTAAGGGCGAGAAGGT
Source organism: Faecousia sp. (assembly GCA_045659965.1). Taxonomy (GTDB): domain Bacteria; phylum Bacillota; class Clostridia; order Oscillospirales; family Oscillospiraceae; genus Faecousia. The sequence continues at coordinate 2,569 of JAZRCU010000040.1, read as the reverse complement.
TCTGGCTATGGTTAAGACCGCTGAAAAGTGGATTCCTGCTACCAGCGTTAAGAACAACGGTGACGGCACTGTTACTGTGACCCTGCCTGCTATGGGTGCTGTTGTACTGCTGACTGCTCAGAACACCGCTTCCTCCGACACCGGTGATGCTACCAATGTCGCTGTTTGGGGCGCTGTTGTTGCACTGTCTCTGGGCGCTATTGTGACTATGGTTTCTCTGAAGCGTCGTAAGATCGCTGAGTAAAATTTCATAGGATTGGAATGAGGGTGTGCTTTATGCGACTTGTCCCGAAAATAAAAAATGTTTTGTTTGCGGTGACCATCCTGATCCTGTCTGTAGTTGCTATTTATGGTGGGCTCCAAATTTTGGAGTCCCCCGTTTTTTCTAAAACGGATGTGGTACAGGATCAAACGGTATCTAAAACCATTCAGCGCGATGGGGTATCCTACTTTCCAAAGCAGGATATTACAACGCTTTTGGTAATGGGTATTGATGAGTTTGGTAAGCCGCAGGATAGTGGTTCTTATAACAATTCCGGCACTGCTGACGTTGTTTTTCTGGCTGTATTTAACGATACAAATAAGAAATATTCTATTCTTTCGTTAAATAGAGATACTATGCTGGATATGCCTGTATTGGGTATTGGAGGAAAACGTGCTGGAACTCGATATGCCCAGTTGGGTCTTGCGCACACATACGGTAACGGTTTGGAATCCAGTTGTGCCAATGTTGCCGAAACTGTATCTGCGTTTCTTTACGGCACGTCGGTAGATTACTACCTTTCTATGCGCATGGATGCGATCGCGATTATTAACGACGCAGTAGGCGGTGTAGAGGTTAGTATCGAGGAAGAGGATTATTTGCAGATCGACAGCACGCTTCAGTCGGGTACAGTTCGTTTAAATGGTCAGCAAGCGCTTAATTATATTCGTGCAAGAAAAGGCGTTGGGGACCAGCTCAATCTGTCCAGAATGGAGCGACAGGAAAAATATTTGCAAGGATTTTCAGAGGCGCTGCAGAGAAAAAGTGAAAACAATTCCAGCTTGCAGCTGGACATCTATGAAAAAGTGTCGGATTATATCATTACAAATTGCAGCACTAGCACCTTGTCTAAGCTTACCGGGCGCTTTTCTGAGTACGAACTTTCTGAGGTGATAATTCCTCAGGGTGAATATGTACGCGGAGAAGAGTTTATGGAGTATTATGTGGATCAAGATGCCTTGGATGATGTGATTTTAAGACTTTTGTATTCGCCTAAAAAGTAATATTGCAACAGTCCGATTCTGCGCAGGAATCGGACTGTTCTTCATCAGAGATAAATTTGCGAATTAGAATGTGTGAAGCGGTGAGTGATATGGTATTAGAAACGGTAAAGGCTAAAGATTTCACTAAAGTAAAGCGACTATATTTATCTGCTTTTCCCAAAGAAGAGCGCCCACCGTTTTTCCTCCTACGGCGTGGATTAAGGCGACAGGCGGGCACGCTTTTGGTTGCAAAGGAGCAGGATGATTTTCTTGGGTTTGCTTATTTAGTGGGAACAAATGATATCGGATATCTTTTCTTTTTTGCAATAGATGCACAGTATCGCAGTTGTGGTTATGGCAGTGAAGTGCTGCGGCTATTAAAGGAAAAGTATGTGCACGGGCGGTTGTTTCTGGCGCGTGAAACGCTGGATCCTAGCACGGAAAATTACAGTCAGAGGCTGCGCCGTCATGATTTTTATCTGCGAAACGGATTTGCAGATCTTCCTTGCCAAATCCAGGAAGGGCCTGTGATTTTTGATGTTATGGGAATTGGCGGCCAGATTACACCACGGGAATATACAGACCTAATGGATGCTTGGGGAGGAAAATGGCTAAGGAAGCTTATTCCTATGAGGATGCTCACAAAATAAAGAAAGCCTGCAGCAAACTGCTGCAGGCTTAAATATATTTACAGGATACCCAAATGCTCTAACAGGATTTTTGCACCAAGGAGGATCAAAATCAAACCACCGGCGATTTGCGCTTTCTTTTCAAACTTATCACCAAAAATGCTTCCAATTTTTACACCAAGTGCGGACAACAAGCATGTAACAATGCCAATCAGTGCAACCGCAAGCCAGATGTTTACATTACCTGCCATGGCCAGAGAAATTCCAACAGCCAAGGCATCAATGGAAGTGGCAACTGCCATAGTAAACATGACCTTAAAAGATAAATCAGCATTATCCTCGCAGTCACATTCTGCTTCCTGTGAGAATGCCTCTTTTAACATGTTAATGCCGATAATGGCCAGCAAACCAAAAGCAATCCAATGATCAACAGATTTGATCGCATCTGCAAAAAGACTTCCAAGGAGGAAACCGATCAGAGGCATAAGGCCCTGAAATCCACCAAACCATAAACCGCAGGTGGCCATTCCTTTCAAGTTAGCTTTCTTCATACTAAGGCCCTTACAAACGGATACGGCAAAGGCATCCATGCTCAGTCCTATTGCAAGAAATAAAAGTTCTCCGAAACCCATATAAACCTCCTTGTTGGGGTATGTCCGTTGTAAATGGTAGTCTTAACCTTTGCAAGTATACTG
>JAZRCU010000039.1:0-11493 GCA_045659965.1 Faecousia sp. | reverse complement strand
CGCTAACCGGTGTGGAGCGGATGCTGGGCGGTATTGCAAAGCTGAAGAAGGAAGTGCCTGAGATGATGCTGATCAGCTCTGCTATGTCCTATCTTGGCAAGGTAGCCCCCAATGTGGCAGCTGGCTATATTGAAAATGGCGGCTTTGACTTTGCCGGCTTCGGCAGAACGATCTTTGCCTATCCTGACTTTGCAAAGGATATTTTGCGCACCGGCGAAATGGACAAGAAGAAGCTTTGCATTTGCTGCTCTAAGTGTACAGAGATCATGCGCAAGCCCGGCGGTACGCCCGGTTGTGTGATTCGGGATGCAGAAATTTATAAGCCTTTACACGACAAGCTGGTAAGAGGTGTGTAATATGAAAACTGCCATTGTAACAGGATCTGCCTCCGGCATTGGTCTGGCTATTGCTCAGAAATTAGCGGCGGAAGGTTATCAGGTCTACGGCATGAGCCGTCGGGAACAAGGCCCTAGCTTTGAAAACTTCCATTATATTTCCGGTGACGTATCTGCTGCAGCTGATCGGCAGCGCTTGGTGGATGCGGCTCTGGCGGACACCGGACGGATCGATGTTCTGGTGAACTCTGCAGGTGTTGCCCCCAAGATCCGGGCAGACCTTCTGGAAATGAGCGAGGAAAGCTACGATTACTGCATGAACATCAACACCAGAGGCACCATGTTTTTGACCCAGCTGGTGGCAAACAAGATGATCGAAAATGCCCCGGAAAATGGTGTCCGTGGCTATATCTGTAATGTATCTTCTATTTCTGCTTATACCAGCTCTGTCAACCGTGGCGAGTATTGTATTTCTAAGGCTGGCCTTTCTATGGTCACCACCTTGTTTGCAGACCGTCTGGCAGAGTACGGCATTCCTGTCAACGAGGTGCGCCCCGGCATTATTGCCACAGATATGACCTCTAAGGTACAGGGCAAGTACGATGCGCTGATCGACGGTGGCTTGCTGCCTATCAAGCGTTGGGGACAGCCGGAGGATATTGCCGCAGCTGTCTGGACACTTTGCAGCGGTGCGCTGCCTTATGTCACCGGTCAGTGCGTCAATGTAGATGGCGGCTTCCATATGAGAAGACTGTAAAACAAGGGGATAAGTATGAACTATATCACCTATGATTGCATTGTGATCGGCACAGGTGCAGCGGGTTATAACGCTGCCTGCCGATTAAAGCAATTTGGAAAAAATGTGGCAATCGTCACAGAGGGTGTCAATCGTGGCACATCCCGAAACACAGGCTCTGACAAGCAGACCTACTATAAGCTGAGCTTGGGCAGCGACAGCACCGACAGTGTGGCCAAGATGGCAGAAAATCTGTTTGCCGGCGGCTGCACCGATGGAGATAATGCCTTGTGCGAAGCGGCACTTTCTGTGCGCTGCTTTATGAATTTGTGTGAGCTGGGTGTTCCGTTTCCTATGAACCGCTATGGCGAGTATGTAGGTTACAAGACTGACCACGATCCTTACCAGCGAGCCACTTCTGCCGGACCTCTGACCTCCAAGTTTATGACCCAGGCCCTACAGGCCAATGCCCAAAAGCTGGATGTGCCTGTGCTGGATGATCTGCTGGCTTTGGAGATCCTAAAAGACGAGGGCAAGGTATGCGGTCTGGTGTGTCTGGAAAAGAGCACCGGAAAAACGGTGGCATTCCGCTGCAGCAGCGTTGTGATGTGTACCGGTGGTCCTGCCGGTATTTATGCTGACTCTGTATTTCCCCTTGGACATACCGGCACCACCAGTCTGGCTCTTCGTGCCGGAGCAAAGGCCCAAAATCTGACCTTGTGGCAGTTTGGTCTTGCCTCTGTGAAGCCTCGCTGGAATGTTTCCGGCAGCTATATGCAGGTACTGCCCCGGTTTGTGTCTGTGGATGAAGCCGGTGTGGAGCATGAATTTTTGCTGGATTATTTCAAGACCCCTGTAGATGCCCTGAACATGGTATTTTTAAAGGGCTATCAGTGGCCTTTTGATAGTCAGAAGGTGCTACAAGGCTCTTCTGTGATCGATTTGCTGGTTTACCGGGAGTGTGTCCTTCGGGGAAGAACGGTGTATCTGGACTTTACCAAAAATCCCTTTGGCATGGAGCAGATCCCTTATGATCAGCTATCTTCCGAGGCCGCAACCTATCTGGAAAAAGCTGGTGTTTGCTTTGGCACACCCATCCAGCGACTGGAAAAAATGAACGCCCCGGCCATCGAACTGTATGGCAGCAAGGGTGTGGACATTACCACCGAGTATCTGCAGATCGCCCTGTGCGCCCAGCACTGTAATGGTGGTGTGGCGGTGGATGCCTGGTGGCAGACCTGTGTGCCCGGTTTGTTTGCAGCCGGCGAGTGTGCAGGCACCCATGGCATCGCCCGTCCCGGTGGCTCTGCCTTAAATTCCGGACAGGTGGGCTCTTTCCGCGCTGCCCAGTATATTGCCCAAAGGGGCAATCCGCCTGTGGCAGAGGATGTATTTTGCAAGGCCCTAAAAAAAGCCTTGGACAAATATGCCCAAGAGCGTCAGATGGTGCTGAAAAATGGTGACAATGTGCAGAGCCAAACCCAGGCAGCGCGCCGCCGGATGAGTGACGGTGCCGGCGCTTTGCGTAATGGCGAAACCATAAAGGCGCTGCTGGAAACCACAAAAAATATCTTGCAGGAGTTACCTGCTACCATTGGTGTAGGACAGGAAAATCGGCTCTACCGCTACTATAAGCTGCAGGATGCGCTGATCACCCAGCAGGCGGTGCTGACGGCTATGTTGGATCACAGCACCATGGGCACATGCGGCTCCAGCCTTTCCTATGACCCGGCTGGACAGAAGGCTGGGGATCTGGAGGAAACTTTCCGGTTTACCCTCAATGCCGGTAGCGTAAGCGGCAGTATTCAGGAAACAATCCCCACAGAGGACGGATTTGTATGTAAATGGCGTCCTGTGCGTCCGATTCCGGAAGATGACGATTTCTTTGAGAACGTTTGGCGCACTTACCGGGAAAACGGCAACGTATATTAAAATAAAAAAGTGCGATGCTTCATGCATCGCACTTTTTGCTTATAGATTATACCCGGGCGTGACCCTGACGGCAGATGGTATCTACCACTTGGTCTACACAGGCTTGGCAGAGTTCCTTTTCGGGAGCTTCTACCATGACGCGGATCACAGGCTCTGTGCCGGATTCCCGGACCAGAATTCTGCCGGTGTCACCCAGCTTCTGGGCTACATCTGCAACTGCTTTCTGTACCTCGGGGTCATTCTGGGCAGTGGGCTTATCCAGAACACGGACATTCTTCAGCACCTGGGGATAGATGGTCAGATCCTGGCACAGTTCAGATAAGGTCTTCTTCTTTGCCATCAGAACCTCCATTACCTTCAGACTGGTCAGAATGCCATCACCGGTGGTGGCATACTTGGAGATAATGATATGACCGGACTGCTCGCCACCCAGACGGCAGTTGTTCTTTACCATGTGCTCGTAGACGTACTTGTCGCCTACCTTGGTCTTGGCATAGTCAATGCCAACGGCATCAAAAGCCTTGTACAGACCGAAGTTACTCATGACAGTGGTGACAACGGTGTTGTTATCCAGCTGACCCTGTTCCTTCATGTAAATGCCCAGCAGATACAGGATGTGGTCACCGGAAACGACTTGACCCTTTTCGTCTACGCACAGGCAACGGTCAGCGTCACCGTCATAAGCAAAGCCCAGATCCAGCTCATTTTCAACCACGAATTTCTGCAGATTTTCAATGTGGGTAGAGCCGGCATCTTCATTAATGTTCACGCCGTTGGGGGCATCGTTGATTACATAGGTCTTTGCGCCCAGAGCATCAAATACGCTCTTGGCAATGTTCCAGGAGGCACCGTTGGCGCAGTCCAGAGCCACTTTTACACCCTTGAAAGAGTACATGCCCAGAGAGATCAGATAGCCAATATAGCGGTTTCTGCCAGACACGTAGTCCACAGTCCGGCCGATGGCTTCCTTGGTAGCAAAGGGCAGCTGGGCAAAGTCCTGATCGAAGGCATGCAGCTTGCCGTCCAGATAAGCTTCCACCAGATCAATGACAGTATCTTCCATCTTCTCGCCATTGCCGTTGAGCAGCTTGATGCCGTTGTCATAGAAGGGGTTGTGGCTGGCGGAGATCATAACACCGCAGTCAAAACCGTCGATCCGGGTGACGTAAGCAACGGAGGGAGTGGTGGTGACGTGCAGAAGATATGCATCTGCGCCGGAAGCGGTAATACCGGCAGACAGGGCGTACTCAAACATGTAGCTGGAGCGGCGGGTGTCTTTGCCGATTACGATCTTGGCAGGCTCGCCGTTTTTCAGCTGGGTGTAGTACCAGCCCAAGAATCTGCCTACTTGGTAGGCGTGGTCAGCAGTCAGATTTACATTGGCTTCACCGCGGAAGCCATCAGTTCCAAAATATTTTCCCATAGAAAACTCCTTATTTCTTGGTGACAATGTTGCCCCGGGATTTGTAGATGCTATTTGCAGGCACTGCACCGCGGACAGAACTGGTAGGATAGATATTGCTGTTTCTGCCGATGACAGTACCGGGATTGAGTACGCTGTTGCAGCCCACTTCTACGAAATCGCCCAGCATAGCGCCAAACTTTTTCAGTCCTGTGGGGATATCGGTGTCAGCATGGACGACAACCAAGGTCTTGTCAGATTTGACATTGGAGGTCAGGGAGCCGGCACCCATGTGAGATTTGTAACCCAAGATACTATCGCCTACATAATTGTAGTGAGGCACTTGAACATTATCAAATAAGATGACATTTTTCAGCTCTACAGAGTTACCTACTACGCAGTTTGCGCCAACCAAAGCGCTGCCGCGGATAAAGGCACAATGACGCACCTCAGTCTCCGGACCGATGATACAAGGCGCGCCCAGATAGGCGGTAGGCGCAACCTTTGCGCTTTCATGCACCCAAACCTGAGGAGCGATCTCTTGATAGTCATTGCCAAGGGAAGCACCCAGAGTGCAGATGGTATCTTTAATTCCCTTCAAAGCTTCCCACGGATAAGTAAAGGTGAGCAAATAATCTTTTGCAATGGTATGGTCTAGATCATAAAGGCTTTTAATTGTATACATATTCTCAAATCCTTTCTAAAAATATTTTACCACGTGATATGAATTTTGCAATAAAAAAATCATATCACGTGGTAAAAAATTAGGGTTGTGAGGAAAAAAGTTCTTGGAAAAGCCATGTTTTCCCGCAAAATTTTTCTATATTTTACATGGCAGCTTTGATGGAGGAAATAAGAATATCTCCGGCAACCACCCGGTCTTCTGCCGCAAAGCCTTCCGCGAAGTTATCCGAGTAGATCACTTGGGCACTGGGCGGGAATTCCTCGTCTCCGGCCCACACCAGAATCTGGATCTGGAAATTATCTACCAAAGTAAACTGGTAGCCGGCATCTCCGTGGGGAAGCGCAATCGCCCCCATTTTTTCACAGGCTGCCCGGAAGGCATCTAACCGGAAGCCAAAGGTGTAGGCAGCCCGGGTCAGCACCCGGCCGGTGTAGGGGGTGATGTACATCTCGCCCCAAGGCATTTCCCGAAAGGTTTTCCACAGACCGCCCCAAGCCACGGCCTTGCTTTCCAGCAAGTAGCGCAGCAGGAAAGTCTGGCAGGGTAGAGGAGGTATGGCACCACCGTCTGCGGCTGCAATGGAATATGTTGGATGGGAGATCTGGAAGCTGCGGCCAAGTAAGGTCACAGTAAAGTGCGTGCCATCCCACTTGGCATCCGGGATCCGGTTCAGTACTTCTTGAGGGTCTAAGGAAGCGAACTTTTCCTCGTAGTAGGAAAAGGGCACTTCGTCTTTATTATTTTGCTGTACTACCATTAGAAAACCTCCTGGATGCTGCTGGGGAACAGTCGGGCGTCGGTGTGGGGCAGGAAACAGGCAGCTACAAAGCTATCCATATAGCCAGGGTAGGTGCTCAGTTCCAGATAAGTCATATTAGCGCCTACTTCGTGGCATTTGGTGATGGCTTCGTCGCTGAGGACCATGGAATAAGCACCGGTCAGGCTGGAGTTGCCGATGTATTTGAATTTGGATAGTTCCACATCCGGCAGCATGCCGATGTTGACTGCGTTTTTCATATTGATGCCGGAGCCGATGCCGCCGGCCACATACACGGTGTCGATCATATCCACCGTCATATCCACGCTTTGCAGCAACGTGTCGATGGCGGAGAAAATAGCGCCCTTGGCACGGATGAAGTTGTCAATATCCACCTCATTGATGGACACCTCACGGCCTGTCTCAGACTCCTGCGCAGAAGCCAGAATGTATCTGCCCATGCCATGCTCATCCCGGGCGATCCGGTCGCCCTCTCTGACAAACAGACCCTTAGCATTGATAATGCCGCAGCGGAACAGCTCGGAAATAATATCAATAATGCCGCTACCGCAGATACCGACGGGTTTCTGTCCTGCTTCGCCTACGATGGTCAAGGTAGGCTCCATGGAAACCTTGTCGATGACACAAGCTTCTACAGCGCCATCGGTGGCACGCATGCCGCAGGAAATGTCGCCGCCTTCAAAAGCAGGACCTGCAGAACAGGCGCAGCTCATAAGGAAATCCCGGTTACCAAAGACGATCTCGCCATTGGTACCAAGGTCAATAAACAGGCTCATTTCGTCCTTGTCCCAGATCATGGAAGCCAGCGTGCCGGCAGTAATGTCACCGCCTACATAAGAGCCGATGTTGGGGGCAATGACCACAGGGGCTAAGGGGTTAGCAGGCAAGTTAAGATCCTGTGCCAGCAGACCTTCCCAGCCGAAGAAGCTGGGGATATAAGGATCCATACGAACAGGATCGGAATCCACACCTACCAGCAAATGGTTCATGGTGGTGTTTGCGCCAATACACAGACGGACGATGGAAGTTGCCTGAATGTTGGCAGCCTTACACAGATTGGCGATAATGGGGGTCAAGGTTTCCTTAATAATGGCGTCTTGCAGCTTTTTCTTGCCACCGGGGCGGCTTTGCTCAATGATCCGGTTGATCACGTCTGCGCCATAGCGGATCTGTCCGTTGCCGGAAGAGCCCTTGGCAAGGATCTTGCCCTGTGCCAGATCCACCAGCACCATGGAAACAGTGGTAGTGCCAATATCAATGGCGCAGCCTACCAAAACAGTGTCCTCATAGGCGGTGATATCCATGCACTGGAAGGTGTCCTCCTTTAAGTGACCCTTTACACAGACCCGGAAATTTTCGTTACGAAGGGTAGATGCCAGCTTTTTCATAACGCAGAAGGGGATCTGCACCTTTTCTACACCCAAGGCTTCACAAATGCCCCAAGTCAAACGCTCGTTGTCAGGCATAGTGTCGTCAGCAGTAGGCTCTTGCAGCTGCAGCTGCAGGGCCCGGAAGCTGTTTTCCAGACCAATGCCGCCCTCTTTCAGAGCATCCTGCGCTTCTTGGAAAATAGCAACTTCCTGAGGGGAGGACAGGTCAGCAGTTTTCATACGGGACTGATAGGCAGAGGCGATGTCCGGCACTAACACAGTGCAGTCACCCACAACTTTACAGTTGCAGCTTAAGCGCCAGCCTTCTTTATATTCTTCGTCGGAGATATGACGGGAGGGGATAGACTCTACTTCGCCCTCCAGCAGCTTTACGCGGCACTTACCGCAGGAGCCGTTGCCGGAACAGGGAGCGTCAATGGCCACATTGCCACGACGAGCCAGCTCCAACAAATTATCACCGGCGTTACATTCCATAGTTACGGTATTTGCGTTTTCAATTTGAAACGTGACTTTCATAAGTGGAGATTCCTTTCAGGGGATGGGGGCGGCCGTTGCCGCCCCCTTTTGTTATGTCTTAGTGTGCAGTAGCGATACCGAGCGGGTCAGGGAAGTAACGATTCGCTTAGCACCGTGCACGCATTGTCAACAGCGACTCGCTGTTACAGCAGGGGCTCCATGCCCAGTACAGGGTGACCCTTCTCGGTCAGCCAGCTCAGCAGTTCTTCGCCATCGGTGGTGATGGTCTCGTCTGCTACCATGTCGATAAAGTTTTCAATGCCGTACAGTTCCTGTGCGGTCTTGTTCAGGCGCTGTGCCACATCATCCTTCAGCTCCTTGGGCATCCAGACAATTCTCTCGATGCCGCCTTCAGCGGAAATGAACTTCTTGGAGCTGATGAAGTGTCTGCCGTGGCCCATATAGCCGGGAGTCTGGACACCGCCGCCGGTGCAGCTTGCCAGCTCGCCAAAGGTCATACCGGCAGGGGTCATGCCCTTGAATTCACGGTTTACAACGATAAAGCCGTTGCTCATACGCTCGATGCCGCAGATACACTCGAAGCAGCCGCAGGAGGTCATGGGATCTTCCAGAATGGAGTACAAGGTGACGCTCTCTACTGCGCCATGGGTGGCATCGGCAATGGCCTTATCCACAGAGTCAAAGCGGCCGGTACGCTCATCGGTGCAGCCTTCCTTGAAGATGGGCTGGCAAGGACCGTTGGGATCCAGCTCGTTGGTAGCCTTGGCATCCAGCCAGCTGACTGCGCCACACAGACCCAGACGCTCGGGAGTGACCACGCAGCAGTGGGCAGGTGCAAAGGACTGGCAGAGGATACAGGTGTAGTAGCGATCAACAGCTTCGTCGGTCATAGAGGCCAGACGGTCGTCACGCTGGGCATAACGGGGCATTGCGATCTCGTCACGGAACTTGCCGGCTTCCACGGGATCGGTGATCAAAGTGACCTGACACTTATCCACAACAGCGTCGAATTCGTCCATGATCATGACATACAGGACCTGTGCAAAGTCCTTCAGCCGCAGACCCTTTTCGAAAGCGTCCTTGGATACGCGGATGCGGACCTGATTACGCTGACCGGTGTGCATAACACCTTCCATGTAGTTAAACCAAGCATGGAACTTTCTTTCGATAACAGACTCGAAATCTTCCTGCATCTTCTTGCCGGCAACTTCCACATAAGTAGCCAGAGCAAACTCAGCGCCTGCGTCCAGATCGGGTCCGATGATGTTGATCTTACCGTCCTCGATCTCGTTCATCTGGCGCATGACCACCAATTCTGCAGTGGGGTTTTTGCCGGAGTAGAACTCAGCGTGCATATCGGATTTACGGATGATCTCGCCTTCAAAAGCAGCTGCGAAAGCAACAGGAATAGGCAGCTCCTTGACCTTGATCTTGATCTCCCGGAGCTCCAGAGATTTCTTCACAGTGTTTGCATGGTCGCAAACGGATTCCAGGGCGCCGGGCACCTGGTTTTCACCCAGATCAATATCCACAACAACAGGGAAGCCCAGAGCAATGGCACCGGCACCGGCAGAAACGACAACTTCGTTCAGGGCGCCAAAGGTGTTTACAAAGGCAGGAACACGGTCCTTGGTGTAGCTGAGCAGTCCACCCAGATCACCGGGCTGCACGTTGCCGAAGATCAAGGCGGCACGGACAGCAACTGTAACAACATGGATCACAGAGGTTACATCATGACCCAGAGGGATCACGCGGAACTCAAGACCCATTTTTACGCCGCCTTCAGCGCACTGCTCGATCACATCGCCTACCATGAAGGTCATGATGCCCTTGCTCTGGTAGTCTTTTACAACGTTTACAACATCAGCAGGATTTTCAGCCTTGCCCAAAACAACGGCCACACCGGGGATATCACCGGTAACCAGAGGCACACCCAGGGAGCGGATGATGGGATCAGGAACGAAACCGATGCCGGAATCTTCGGCATAGGGATCAGCGCTCTCGGCATACTTCAAACCTTCCAAGATCTCAGCGCCTACGGCGGTGGCAAGGCCTGCATTGAGGGCCTGACCCAGATCTTCCTGATTGGTGATCAGGCTCTTCAGAACGCCTACACAAGCAGGCAGGTCACCCAGAGTCTTTACCTTCACACCGGTAGCTGCATAAATGGTGGGGAAATAATAAGCGGTATCGGGGAAAGCGATGGCCTTATCCGGGCCGTACTTTGCGATGGCATCATTGACAGCGCCTTCGGTCAAACCGGCAACGGCGTTACTGCCGCCATAGATCAGATCGGTTAATACGCTCATAGTTAATTCCTCCTAAATAAATAAGATTAAAAGCCTTGCGGCTGGATATACAAAGGGAAATTATTTTAACAGAGAGAAAATTCCGTCGATAATTCTAAAGTCGGTGAATTGGGGAAGCAGATATTCATCTGCAAGGCCTATTAACCACAGAAGCAGAAATAAGCCCATGATGGACAGGACAAGGATCACACTGCATTTCATAATAATTGGCATGCAGCCTGAGCCAGGACCAGCATCGCCGGCATCATTCCAGTCAAAATCAGAATCGGACATAGGTTACTCCTTTCGAAATTCATAGGGAGCATTGTAAAATAAGCAAAAGCCGGGAGGGAGGTAACTCCCTCCCGGCCTTAAATTGCGGGGATTTACGGATGTAAATTACAGATCCAGGTAGCTGTCAGAGTACAGCACGTGGTTCTTGAAGATGTCACAGGACTTGATGGTCTCCATCAGTCTGCGGTCGTTGGGGTTAACGATCGCGGAGGTCAGACCCTGCATCATACACATAGCGACCAGAGCGGAGTCCATGATGGGACGGACATCCTTAGGTGCACCGTTGGAGTTGTTGGACAGACCACCGGTGGACTTCAGGCCCTTGTCGGAGAACATCTTGATAGCTTCCAGAACTACCATCTGCTTATCCTGCATACTCTTGACAACCAGGAACAGGGGGTCGAACCACAGATCGTCAGAGGACATGCCCAGGCTCATGCCGCGCTCGAGCATGTTGTCACAGTGGACCATACGCTCTTCGTTGTCCTTAGCGATACCGTCAGCGGAACACAGAGCGATACAGATAGCGTCGTTGGCAGCAGCCAAGTCGATGTAGCCGATACGGGAACCTGCGTCAGCAGAGTTAACGATGGGCTTGCCGTTGGTACGGTTATAAACCTTGATACCAGCTTCGATAGCCTTCATGTTAGCAGTATCCAGAGCCAGAGGAACATTGTTGAAGTTCTCCTGCAGCAGCTTGACTGCCCACATCATACGCTCGGGACCGTCCTTCTCAGCAGGGCCGATGTTGACGTCCAGATAGGTAGCGCCAGCAGCGATCTGCTCAGCAGCACGCTTCAGGATGGGCTCGGGATCGCGCTCGTCCATAGCCTTACGGATAGCAGGAGCGATGCAGTGGATACGCTCACCGATGGTGACGAAGGTCTGGGACTCGGGGTTGTAGCCCTTGTACTGTACGCCCATGTCAACCACTTCGATTGCGGGAACCTTGGTAGCCAGCAGCTCGTCGAAGGACAGCTCCTTAACAACCTCGGTAGCACCGGCAGCAGCCTTAGCAGCATTCTCAGCAGCAGCGGCAGCAGCGGCAGGTTCGTACTCTTTGTCCTTCAGGTACTTAGGCAGCTGTACAGCTTCCAGAGGACCAACGACAACGTTCCAGTTGGGCAGCTTCTCCTGAATTTCGCCCTTCATAACGGCAACCTTGCCGGGGATGA
>JAZRCU010000038.1:0-2006 GCA_045659965.1 Faecousia sp. | reverse complement strand
TCACACCCGAGCCCGGCTCGTGGACCTTCCGGGGCGGATGGGCGCCTAATTAGGCAGCCAGAGCAACAGTATTGTTGTCAGTTAAATTTAAAAGTTACCCGTTTTATCGTGGTCAGGTGCCACGGCCCGCTATTCCAGCCTCACTACCCCCGTCGAAACCAGTACACCCCCATATAAAAATGGGAAGGGGAAAGACTGGGGTGGGATGGTGACCATCCCACCGATAGTTATTTTAGAATCTGCCGTAGGGATCGGGGAGCTTGTTGGGTTCGGGGAAGCTTTCACCCTTTGTGTCTACGGTGATGGATGCAATCTTCTGATCCTCCAGAGGCCGATCCATTTCGTTGGTTCTTACGCCGGCAATGGCATCCACAACTTCTAGACCGGTGGTGACCTTGCCGAAAGCTGCATACTGGCCATCTAAGTGCTTGGCGTCCTGGTGCATAACAAAGAACTGGCTGCCTGCGGAGTTGGGGGATTGGCTGCGAGCCATAGACAGAACACCGCGCTTATGGCGCAGGCTGTTTTCAAAGCCGTTGTAGAAGAATTCGCCCTTGATGCAGTAGCCGGGGCCACCCATGCCGGTGCCATCGGGGCAGCCGCCTTGGATCATAAAGCCAGGGATGACCCGGTGGAAGATCAAGCCGTTGTAGTAGCCGGCATTTGCCAGGCTGATAAAGTTATAGACGCTCTGGGGGGCGATTTCCGGATACAGTTCGCCTTCCATGGTAGAGCCGTTTTCCATGGTGATCTTAAATGTAGGATTCATATTTAGTACCTCTCTTTCATTGCTCGGTCCATCTGCCGTTTTGCGTCGCGCTCTGCCGCAGATTGCCGTTTGTCATAAAGCTTTTTGCCCTTACACAGGCCAATTTTTACCTTTACAAGGCTGCCTTTAAAATATACGGAAAGGGGGATCAATGAATAGCCATCCTGTTTGACCTTTCCTAATAGCCGCATGATCTCCCGGCGGTGCATCAAAAGCCGACGGACACGACGGGGATCTTTGTTAAAGATGTTGCCTTGTTCGTAAGGGGAGATGTGCATCTGGTTGATTAGCAGCTGGCCGTCCTTAATGCCGCACCAAGCGTCTTTTAAATTTAAGGTGCCTTGGCGGATGGATTTGACTTCTGTGCCGCAAAGCTCAATGCCTGCCTCCATTTCTTCTTCCACGAAATATTCATGGTAAGCTTCCCGGTTGCGGGCCATAACGCGGATATTTTCCTTTTCCAGATGTATCACCTCTTTTGCTCACTTCTGTATGGTATTATAGCATAATTGTCAAGGTCTTAAAACTCGAGTTTTGTTAAAATAAGAATTGTTCCAGATCGGCAGGAGAGGCGAAGGTGTAGTCGCAGATCGACTCCATGACCTGACACAATTGGGGACATTCTGCTTTGCCCCATTTTGCAAATGCAATGGGTACGTTTAGTGGGTGTGCCATATCCCAAGCCGGCTTCATATCATCTACCACCAGAAGCTCATGGGGCGCAAAACCATATGTTTTCATGATGCTTTCCAAGGGAAAGGGATTGGGCTTTCTCTGGTGTTCTGGGAAATCCCAGCCGTAGATAGCATCTGGCAGAATGCCAAAGTGGGCGTTATAATCCCGGGTGATATTTTCTCTGGCAGAGTGGGAAACAACACACAAGATACCCCCGGCGGCCTTATAACGGCAGATCAGCTCTTTGATTCCGGGGAAGGGGTCTGGGATGTGGGTTTTGATGTACTCTTTCCAGCCAAGATATTCCTGATGTAATTCTTCTTCTGTAAAGTGATACTTTTGCCGGCACATTTGGGCAAATCCAAGATGAAAACAACCGTGGAAGTATTCTTCCTTGGTAATGGTGGTGCCGGGACGGAATTGATCCAGAATGTAGCAGAAAAAGGGATAGTTAATGGTGGCTTCGCTTTGCACCACAGTATCATCGTGATCGAGTACGAGGCAGGGGTATTTGAGCATGGCAAACCCTCCTTTTTTCTCATTATACCAAATCCTGTTTCTA
>JAZRCU010000037.1:0-4799 GCA_045659965.1 Faecousia sp. | reverse complement strand
AGATCAAGTTATTCTTTTTCAGTCCCTCTAGCTTAGTGCTCGGATTGTTGCCAATTCCACGCTGAGCTTCAAAGAAGTAATGACCGGAATTATCTCCTTCGATCATACTAAATTGAGATTTAAAACCTACAATTTCCATGCCTTCAAAGCTTCCAAGGATCTTTCCGTTATAGCGCTTAAACAGATCTACTTTTGCTGTGTTGTCAAAGAAATTTAAACCATCTACCGTTAATTCTTCAGTCGCATAATTGATCTGCTTACAGAAGATATCTCCAGCGTTGCCAGTGGCGAGGATCAAAACATTGCCGTCCACTAATTCCAGCAGGCGAGAGCGGTAAGGCATTAGTTTTTCTATGACTCTGCGCTGAATAGGCTCACTCATTGATCCCAGATAGATCATATCCGGGCGATTGTCTACAAAGTAAGGCTCGTCTGTAAGAGAAGTAAAGATAAACTCCGCCTCCGGAAGACAGGCCTGTAAATACGTGACATTCTGACCATCCCCGTGAAGATTGCATGCTTCACCGAAAAGAATTTCAATAATCATATTGCTTCTCCTTTTCCGATAGCCATGAGGGCGTTTTTGATAGTAGATGCATCTGCAACACGATATAGATCGTGCAGTACGAAAATGTTTTTACAAAGGGTAGGGTCAAGCATTTTCGCGGCTTCCTCAGCGTTTGTAGTTAGCTGGATCTTGCTTGCCTCAACACCGGCCAACATAGAACGCAAATAATGATCCTTGCAGCGAGGACCGTAAAACACGATCTGTTTAATGCGAGGATCTTTCAGTCCTGCGTAATCGCAGTCATAGATCCAAGCCATATTTTCAGAGTTATTTGTGTTATCGTCACGATCGTCAATGGCAATGATCACACCTTTGTTATCTGCGTTGTAGACAGATACATAGTCAATACAGCGAGAGCAAGCAATGGGATTTTGGCCCTTTGCCATAAGCATTGTGATGCTCAGATCATTCACCTTTACTTCATCAAGACGGGTCTTTACGATCTTAGACTGTGAAAAACCCTTTGAGATCTGGTCAGTATTCAGACCAAGAGTGGTCAGCAGCGCAATGGCAGCCGCAAAATTATAAACATTGACGATGTTATCGTTGATCAATGTGTATTGGTATGCTGTTTTGTTGTGACAGATGGTAAATACATTATTTTCTCTGTCGATCGCTGTAATCGCAAAGTCGGGTGTGGGGGAGGTGAGTGAACAATTAGGGCAATAATGACGGCCGATGTGGTTGTAGCGGACGTATTCATGGGCTAATACATGGCCACACTCCGGACAATAGACGATATCTGTAATATGCTGTGGCTTAGATACCTCGGGCTTTTCTGCTTCAATACCAAAGTAAATCTTTTTTTGTGTCTTTGTACCTAGGCCGGAAGCAATTAAATCGTCTGCGTTTAAAATCAGGGTCGTGCTTTCAGGCAGGGCTTTATTTATAATATATTGAATAAACTCTGTGTGCGCATTGCGCTTCATAGAGTCACGCATCAAATTGTTACAGATGAGATAATTGGGTTTCAAGTAAGGATAGATCAGCAGAGAACTTCTCTCGTCTACCTCTAAAACCGCAATGTCCTTCTTAGGTTTTCCGCCAAATGTTGTATCTGCGATCAAGGCAGAAATAACACCGGCTTGTACATTGGAGCCAAAGCTATTGTTGGTGATGGAATAGCCATTCTCCTTCAAAATAGATGCCACCAGATTACTGACAGTGGTCTTGCCATTCGTGCCGGTGACTGCAATCACTGTCTTAGGTGGTGTCAGATAGCCTAGAAAGTCTTTGCAAATTCTAACTGCGATCTTGCCCGGCAAGTATGTGGCATTGCGGCCTAAGATCTGCATAGCCAATTGGGCACATTTTGCAGCATAAAGCGCAACATAGAATGATAACTTTTTCATATTCTATATCCTTCTGTTTTCTAAAATAATTTTTATTAGTTTACCACGTTGGCGATATAAAATCAAGTAAACATATAAAAGGAAAATGCCCGGCGCAAATTGCGCCGGGCAAGTAAATACATTAGTCAACAACGGGATACTTAACATCCACAGGCATGCCGGTTCTGCAGGATTCAACAACTGCGTTACAAACAGCAACAGTGGATGCGCCTTCCATAGCGGGCAAAGGATTGGCTGTTTCATCCAAAATAGAATCGGTGAACGCCTTGATCTCTGCAATCGTGTTGTGGCCAGCGATAGACACAGGGAGCATCTGAGGAACAGTGTACTTAACCTTGTCGAAAATGTCTTCACCGCAAGAGAACAGAGTCAGGTAGTTGGAGCGGTTGTCACAGATGATGGTGCCCTTAGTGCCGTAGAAGCAGGAACGCATGGTGTACTCACGCTTACAACCGATAGAGGTCATAACCTTACCGATTACATTATTGGGGAATTTCATAATCGCAATAGAGCAATCATCTACAGGCCAATCCGTCAGACACTTATGGTTTGAATAAGCGGATACCTGAGTGGGACCACCGGCGATCCAGCGCAGCAGGTCGATGGCGTGACAACCGCCGCCGATAACAGCATGACGCTCCGGGCTTACACGCCAATTGTTAGCTCCGGGGGAGTGGCTATAATCGTGGGCATATTCACTTTCTACAAAATACAATTCACCAATTTCGCCAGCTTCGATCATTCTCTTTGCTTTGCGGAATGCAGGAGCATAACGGCTGACCTGGCCAACCATCAACTTCTTGCCGGTTTCCTTTTCGGCCTGCATCATTTTTTCGCACTCTTCGGTGGTCAGAGCCAAGGGCTTCTCGCACAGCACATGCTTGCCTGCGCGCAGGAAGGTCTCGGTCATTTCCAAGTGAAGCAAGTCGGGGGTACAAACAATGACGGCATCCACATTGGGGTCGTTGACAAAATCATGCCAATCAGCGGAAGCCTTCTCGGCATGATATTGTTGAGCAACCAGATTCATCTGTTCTACATTAATATCACATACACCGTACAGATTAGCGCGATCATTGGCAATTACGCCTGCAACGTGGCGTGCGCCCATACCCTTGGAGCAACCAATTACAGCAATATTTAACTTTTTTTCCATAATTATCTTCCCCTTTATTTCGTTTTGTGTTATGATTGACGTGTCGGGGCATTCCCCGAGATTATGGCTTTATATTATCATCATCAAATATAAATTGCAATCTCAATTTGTTTGAAACTATCCTCAAATTGTTGGAAGGTGAGCAAATGTCTCATATTAAAATGATCCGCAAATTACAAGAAGAACCGATGCTGCTTCATTGCGGAAAAGATGTCAATTTAACCCCTGGTGCAAGGTTTGGTCCTGTCATCCGTGATGTATATATTTTTGAATGTAACGTAGATGGCTACGGCTCTGTAATTATCAACGGTCATGAGTTTCCGGTTCGTCCGGGAGATTTATATATTTTGCTTCCAGGAGATACTGTGACACACACTGCTGCCAAGACAAACCCCCGTACCGGTTTCTGGTGCGCAGCCAGTGGTCGTGCCATTGGTAACATTTTATCCAGAGCCGGCATTACATCTACAAGCCCCTTTGCGCCGGAAGAAGCGTTTGCTGAAGCCTTGGTGCAAATGGAAACTATGTTTGATATGAATGGACGCACCGATCCCGGCTCTGAGCTGCTTTGCACCGCTTGCCTGTACCGCATGCTTAGTGCTCTTTTTAATATAAGACAGACCTCTGATAAGGATACGATCATTCAGCGTGCCATAGGTATTATGGAAACGCGCTATTCAGATGAGATCAACACAAGTGATCTTGCAGACGCCATCGGCTTGGAGCGCAGTTATTTTTCTACGATTTTTCGTATGCAGACTGGCGTGCCGCCCCATCGCTTTTTAACACAGCTGAGAATCAAGAAAGCTTGTGCGCTGATTAAGAAAGGAGATATCTCTATTGCGGCTATTGCAGAAGCCGTTGGGTTGGATCCTCAGAATTTCTCTCGAATCTTCCGTAGGGAAATGGGAATAACTCCGTTAGAATTCAAAAGAAATTTAACCCAAGAATCCTGATCGTCTAAGTGGAAAATCTATTGACAAATGCGTTTGCCCGGGTTATAATGCACTAGACGTTTGCAAGAGTGTTGGAATGGTAGACAAGCACGTTTGAGGTGCGTGTGGTTAACGCCGTGTGGGTTCGAGTCCCATCTCTTGCACCAAAAAGAAGGAAACCCCTCGGGTTTCCTCTTTTTTATTATTAGACATAAGGAGAATCTATATGGCAAGATTCTTTATTGATCCTGCGCAAATGGCGGGGGATACTTTGGTGTTGACTGGAGAAAATGCAGCCCATGCAAGAGTATTGCGCTTAAAAAATGGAGAAGAAGTTACTGTGTGTGACGGCGCAGGCAATGAATGTCTGTGCGAGGTTGCCCAGATGGATCAATCTGATTTGGTTTTGTCTGTTAAAGAACGCTATCTATCCAAGACAGAGCCCTGTATTTGCGCCAGCATTTATATGGCATTTTCCAAAGGCGACAAACTAGAGCATGTGATCCAGAAGGCTACGGAATTGGGTGCTTTTGAGATCGTTGCGTTTCCGACTGCACGTTGCGTATCCAAGCCGGATGATAAGAGTCTAAAGAAGAAATTAGAGCGTTGGCAGAAGATTGCTGCGTCCGCTGCAGAACAATCCGGCCGTGGCAGAATCCCTCTGGTTCGTGTATTGCCCAGTTATAAAGCAGCATTGGAAGAGGGAGCAAAGGCTGACCTGAAGATCCTTTTCTATGAAAATGAGCATGCCACCACGTTGCAAATGGCTTTGTCCAAGGGGCAGTTTC
>JAZRCU010000036.1:0-3216 GCA_045659965.1 Faecousia sp. | reverse complement strand
TACGATCCGACTTTTAAAAGATGGCATTAACAGTATCTATTCTCTGGTGGTTGGTAATGTTTCTGTAGGCGGCGCAGCCTTTATTTCTTCTTTTATTCTGCCGAAGCTCATTATGGCATTTTCCAATCAGCATCCCAAAATCAACATTCGTCTGGTGGAAGATAATTCTGCCAATTTACAGGAAAGAGTATTAACAGAGGATTTGGAAGTGCTGATCGACTATGACTTTGATCCGGAGGATTTTGAGGCCTTTCCTCTGAAAAAGGAGCATATTCTTTTGGCAGTGCCCAAGGAGCATACGATCCATGCCCGGCTGGGGCAGATCGCCCTGACGGCAAAGGATGTGATTGCCCAGAAGCATTTACAAGAACAAGTACCTTGCGCAGACCTTAGCATCTTCAAGGATGAAAAATTTATCCAGTTAAAGCCGAAAAACAATATGCACAAAAGCAGTTTCCATATTTGTAACGATTATGGCTTTACACCTCAGCCGGTGATCAGCGTGGATCAGTTGCTGACGGCTTATAATATTGCCGGCTCCGGCATGGGCATTACATTTACGACTGATACAGTAATCCAGGCAGCAGGCGGATATGAAAACCTTTTGTTTTATAAGTTAGACAGTCCTTATGCAGAAAGAACATTTTATATTGCACGGAAAAAGAAAAAGACTGTCAGCCCGGCAGTCAACGCATTTATTCAGATCGCCCGGCAGATATACAGTCATGAAGCATAATAAAAAGGCTTGGCCCATCGGCCAAGCCTTTTTATATCTAATTAGCGGAAGAAATCCAAGATCGTTTCTGCCACGGCTTTGCAGCTACTGCTTGCAAAAGGCGGCTCGCTGTTCTTCCTTACCGGAGGCGGCAGGGGATTTGCAAGGATCTTTAATCAGACGGAAGGTTTCCTCTGCCTGCGATCTAAAATGTGCGGCGTAAATCTTGCTATGTAGTGAAGCTTGTATTAAAGAAGCTCCATGTCGCTTCTTGCGGTGTCTGCGGTCAGGTGGCTTGCGGTGATGTCAGCACCAAAGCGTTTGGCAAAGACATCATAATACCGCTGGCCGAATTCATATAAGGATGCCGCATTAAAATGCAAGAAGTCCGGATTAGAGGTCAGCCCTGTAGCATCCACGTAGGCGTAATTGGGGATGATACCTTCTAGTTTTTGCAGACATTTGTTGATCTGCATATAATTTTTCAGATCATCATCCTTGGGATATTGGGGCAGGTAATCCCCAAGGCCTCCTGCGATAAAGGGAACATCGGCAAGACCCAGATCTGTTCGCAGCTGCCCGATCATATGCGTTAGCTTGGCTTCATACAAAGGGTACAGATCGGCGCTGCAGTCGCTTTCTCCTTGGTGCCATAAAATGCCCCGTAAGGTAGCGCTTTGCATAGCAAGCTTTGTCTGGAACACGGCATTTTCATAAAGGGGCTGCCCCGGCTGCCATTGGCTTAGCTGGGTGCCGCCGTCTGCGCAGCAGATAAGGCCCACATCTACATTGTGTGCCTGAGAATAAAGCTCTGCAAAGCGCTCTGCAAGGCTTACGCCGGCAGTGCGTCTGTCCGGGTCAATAGGGCGAAATAGTTTCTGCCAGCGGCAGTTACGGAAAGTAAACAAGCGGCTACAGTCTACTTCGATGGCGTCTTTTAAATAGCCCCGGCCAGCCATATTGGACTGCCCAATCAAAAGAAAGATATCCATTTGTCCGTCCTCCTATTATTGAAGATAGTATATCACCTTGGAAAAAAGATGTAAACAAAAAATAAGATGCCTTGCAAAAAAATCACCAATGGCATATAATAAAAGAAGAAAACAGGGGAGTAAGAGAAATGAAGATTTGGCAGCATTTTAAAACCATAACCCATCACCGTTTATTGGTGTGCCAGGGGTGTTTCCGGGTGGGGCTTTACTGGCAAGGCCTGACTCACGATCTTTCCAAATACAGTCCTACAGAATTTTTGGTGGGGGCAAGACTTTACCAAGGCAACCGCAGCCCCAACGCAGCAGAGCGTGAAGAAAAGGGCTATAGCGAAGCTTGGATGCACCACAAGGGCAGAAACCGCCACCACTATGAATACTGGACAGATATGCACCCGGAGACAAAGCGGTATGAGGCTGTGCCTATGCCCCGGAAGTATCTGGTGGAAATGGTGATGGACAGACGGGCCGCCTGTATGGTATATCAGGGCAAGAACTATCATCCCGGCTCTGAGCTTGAGTATTTGCAGAGGAGCAAAGAGCGGCTGTTAATGAACGAAAAGACCTTGCGTGAGCTTGGTTTTATACTGACTATGCTTCAGGACGAGGGAGAGGAAAAGACCTTCGCTTACTTAAAAAATCATGTCCTTGCGGGAAAACCCTTTCCTTGGGAAGAATAATTTGCAGGCACGGGGGAATACTGGCTTTGGCGATGAAGAAAAATGTTAGCAGAAAAGGAAAAAAGTGCTTGACTTTTTTTGGATTTTGCGTATAATGAAACCCGTGCTTGACACACAGAGGATTAGTGTAACGGTAGCACACCGGACTCTGACTCCGTTTGCGGGGGTTCGAATCCCTCATCCTCTGCCAATAAAAGACACCACCCAATCGGGTGGTGTTTTTTTATTGGCTTCGGACAAGAGGGATTCGAACCGATAGCAGTGCAACATGCCGGTGGCATGTTGCTGCCACCAGTTCGAAAACTGGTGGCTACCTTGATTTGTGCCAAAGGCAAAAATGCATATCGAACCCCTCATCCTCTGGCAAATAATGATCAGCACAATGCTTTGGTAACCTATCAAAGAATTTCTGACAAATAACATAAAGCCGCAACCAGTTATGGTTGCGGCTATTTTTTATATCTCTGGGTATCCTAATCACAGGTGATGGAAAATGCG
Source organism: Faecousia sp. (assembly GCA_045659965.1). Taxonomy (GTDB): domain Bacteria; phylum Bacillota; class Clostridia; order Oscillospirales; family Oscillospiraceae; genus Faecousia. Next base: position 334 of record JAZRCU010000036.1, on the reverse strand, counting down.
AAAATGGAATTTTCATTTTCATGTGGGGATGCGTACCCTTAAGACCGCTTTGGCGGTGTATTTATCTATGGCACTGGTGGATGCCTATGGGGTAAGCCCTTCTAAACTGATCTTTGCCATGCTGGGGGCTATGGCTGCGGTGAAGCCCACCCATGAAGAGTCATGGAAGTCTTGCCTAACCCAGATCGTAGGGGTTTTCTTTGGGGCGGTAGTAGGGATCATCTTGCTGGCATTGCCCATTCCCAGATTGTGGATGGCGGGGATGGGGATCATTCTGGTGATCACCTTGTATAACGGCTTGCACATCCGCTTTTCACCGGAAATTCCATGCCTG
>JAZRCU010000035.1:0-1750 GCA_045659965.1 Faecousia sp. | reverse complement strand
CATCCTGATCTCTGACCATACTGCTTACCAATCCCCCAGTATTCCCGGTCTGGAGCATGTAACGGATTTGAATTTCACCCCCATGGAAAACGGCGGCATTGATATTTCCGGCTCCAAGCTGACCTTGAATGTGGCCTGCCGTAACTGGATGAAACACACCGGCGCATCCATTGTGGATGCATTCAAAGTGGGATCCTATAATCCCGCCAGAGCGGTTGGACTGAACGACCGAGGACAGATCCGCGTTGGCCTAAAGGCGGACCTGGTAATTGTGGATCATAAAATGAATATCCACAAAGTTATTATGGATGGAAAAGTTGAATCCACAGGAAATTAAAACTACATTGTCAAAGAAACCGCATCCAGGATGCGGTTTCTTTTTTAAAATGTTTCTGCATATTCTGTGACATAAAGGCTGCTATCATAAACAGGGAATTGGCAATCAAGAGAAAAATAATGAAAAATCCTATCTTTAATGATGGCGTTGGCCTTGGGGATTTGTGTGCGCGCCATCCGGAATTATCCATGCTTTTGCTAAGATGAATTCTTGCGTCAGCCGTGTCATAAATAAAAAATATAAAAAAGGATTGACAAATGCTTCCAATTCGGGTATCATGTAGAGCAGTTAGCATATGCTAACAATTGCTTTGGTCTGCAGTTAGCAGACGGTAACGAATTATTTTTTCCATCAGGTGATACATCATGAATTTATCCGTAGCTGAAGAAGGCAAGGAATATATTATTCAGCGGATCGAAACTGATGATGAAGAACTCAATGCATTTCTGTTTTCCTTGGGCTGCTATAGCGGCGAGCCTATTACAGTTGTCTCCCGGCGCAAGGGCGGCTGCACTGTTTCTATTAAGGATGGCAGATATAACATTGACAATCAGTTAGCAGAGGCGATCATCCTTTGGTGATCGACAAAGGCGGTCCGCTGATTGCCTTTTGCACAGGTGTTAGCATAGGCTAACTGAAACGTTTGCATAGATTGCAGAAAAGAGGATAGGAGGAATCTGAAAATGAGAATTGCGTTTGCGGGCAATCCCAATTCCGGCAAGACCACCATGTACAACGCCATGACCGGGCGTAATGAAAAAGTGGGCAACTGGGCCGGCGTTACTGTAGATAAAAAGGAAGCGCCCATTAAGAAAAATTATGCCGGAGATCTGGAACTGATTGCAGTGGATCTTCCCGGTGCGTATTCTATGTCGCCCTTTACATCGGAAGAGAGCGTCACCAGCGCTTATGTAAAGAACGAGCATCCCGATGCCATTATTAATATTGTAGACGCTACCAATTTAAGCCGTAGCTTATTTTTCACCACCCAGCTGCTGGAACTGGGAATTCCTGTGGTGGTGGCGCTGAATAAGACTGATATTAATGAAAAGAAAAAGACCCAGATTGATCAGGTGAAGCTGTCTGAGAAATTGGGCTGCCCTGTGGTGGAGACTGTATCGACTACCTCTGAAGGTTTGAAGGAAGTCATTGATGCTGCAGTTACACTACTGGGCAAAGGCCAGATCCCGCCCTATGTGCAGGGGGATATTGACCTTGGCAGCAAGCAGGCGGTATCTGAGGCGGACCGGAAGCGATTTGCATTTGTTAACGGCATTGTCAAAGAGGTGGAAAGCCGTACTGTACGTACCCGGGATAGAAATTTCCAGGATAAGATCGACGCTGTGCTGACTCACCCTGTGGTGGGCCTGCCTATCTTTGCGGTTGTGATGTTTTTGGTGTTCCAGATTTCTC
>JAZRCU010000034.1:0-2950 GCA_045659965.1 Faecousia sp. | reverse complement strand
ATGTTGATTTTAGGATTGATGAGATTAAGCGTGACGCTCGTCCCAAGCCTTGCGGCAAGCGGCGATCATCTCGTCCACCATAGCGGGGCGGTCAGCAGCCTTGGCAACGCCGGAAGAAGAACCGGTGGCGTCTGCGCCTGCGATGATGGTGTTGTATACGTCTTCACCACCGGCGATACCGGCAGCAGTCAGCACCAGAATGTTAGCGTTAACATCCTTGACGCACTTGGTGGCAGCTTCCACATACTCGGGGCCCACGCTGACACCGGTGCCGATGAGCTCAGAGGGCTCGGCCACGATGATGTCAGGATTCAAGGTTGCGATCTTGGAAGCGTCAGCCATGGAGTCGGCGCAGACGATGGTGGTCAGGCCCACTTCTTCAGCGCGCTTGATGGTCTCAGCCAGGACCTCAAAGGTCAGAGGCTTCTCCACATGGTTAAGCATAACGCCCTCAGCGCCGGCAGCTACCAGACTCTCGGGGAGAATGTCAGCCAGACCGCGGCCTACGGGGATGGGGTCCATGTGAGGGGCGAAAATGTGAATATGCTTGGTGTTTTCCTTAACACGGCGAATATCTACAACAGGGCAAGTGAAGATGATGTCCACACCATACTTCTCGCTGGCTGCGTCAGCAGCCTGTGCCAGTTCCAGAATTTCGTCGCCATAGAGATAGGACTTAGGTCCGATCTCAAAGAACGGTGCCTTAATGGTAGTCATTAAACACACACTCCTTCCATAATAATCGCCTATATTATACCAATCATATAAATTTTCGTCAACACCGAAGGTGGTTATTTTTGAGAAATATTGCACAAATGCCTTGCAATCAAGGGGCAAAACGAGTATACTCATAGTAGTTTGACAAATATTAGGAGGATTCTTTTTATGATTACTAAGGAAGCTATGCAGGCTGCCAAGGCTGCTTATGCCATCGAGGCAGAATGTATTTATGAGATGAGAGATTATTTTGATGATGAGCAGTTTGCAAAGGCAGTGGAATTGTTGATCGCTGCCCCCCGGATCGGTGCCACCGGCTGTGGTCACTCCGGCATCATTTGCCAGCATTTTGCCCACCTGATGTGCTGCATTGAGCAGCCTGCCCGTTTCGTCAGCCCTGCAGAAGCAGTCCATGGCGCTACCGGCTTTGTGCAGGCAGGAGATGTGATGGTGTTCGCTTCCCGTGGCGGCAAGACCAAGGAACTGCTGCCCATCGTGGATATCTGTAAGGCCAAGGGTGTGAAGATCATCACTGTCACCGAGAATATGGAGTCCCCGCTGGCTCAGGCGGCTGACGTTGTGCTCAAGCAGCATGTCAACCGGGAGACCGACAAGTGGAACGCTCAGGGGACTACCTCTACCACCGCCCTTTGCATGATCTTCCATGCCCTGCAGGCTGCCATGGTGGAGCAGACCGGCTATCAGGCAGAGGAGTTTGCCCTGATCCATCCCGGCGGAGCAGTAGGCGAGCGCCTGAACAATAAAGCTCTGTAAGAGGTAAGGTATGTTTGCAGGAATTGATTTGGGCAGTACCAATATCAAAGCTGCCATTTATGATGAAAATTTTAAGCTTTTGGACCGCAGAAGCCGCCCGGTGCAATACATACGGGAAAACGGCTTTGTAGAGTTTGACGCAGAGGCTTATTGTCAGGATTTGGTGGCGCTGCTGGCGGAGATGGTCCGAGAGAATAAGGCCCAAGGCATTTTGCAGATGGCCTTCACCGGTCAGGCAGAGAGCTTGGTGGTAGTTGGCAAAGAGGGAAAGCCCTTGATGAATGCCATTTCTTGGATGGACGAGCGCAGCACAGCCCAGTGTCAGGTGCTGAGCCAGCAGTTTGACAAGGCTACCTGTGAAGCAGTCACCGGCCAGATGGCAGTGCTGCCCACTTGGCCGGCTACCAAGATCGCTTGGCTTCGGGAAAACCGTCGGGATGTCTATGACAATGCCGACTGCTACATGCTGCTGAAGGACTATGTGGTGTTCTATCTTACCGGCAAAAAGCTAGGGGATATGTCCATCGCCACCTTCTCTTTCTACTTTGATATTTATAAAAAGACTTACTGGCAGGAAATGCTTTCTGCCATTGGCATTACAGAAAGTCAGCTGCCCGAACTGGCAGAGCCTTGTACTGTAGCCGGCGGTCTGCTGCCGGAGATGGCAAAGGCTATGGGCTTATCTGAACAGACAAAGGTCAATATCGGCACGCTGGATCACTTTGCCGGCATGATCGGCACAGGCAATATCCACGATGGCGGTATCACCCTGTCTACCGGTACTGTGATGGCTTTGGCGGCTATGACCAGTAAGGAACTTCCCAAAGACAGCGGTATTGCAATGCACTATGGCTTCCTGCCGGACACCCACGTGATGCTTCCGGTGGCAGAAAGCGGCGGTGTCAGCCTGGAGTGGTTCCGCAGAAGCTGCATGGGCACCACCGATTATGATGCCATGAACGCAGCCCTTGCTACACGGAAGCCCAATGAGCTGATTTTCCTGCCTTATCTGGTGGGCACCAATGCTCCGGAATTTGACGCAGAAGCCAATGGTGTTTTCTGGGGTCTAAGACAAGAGCATGATGCCATTGATATGGCAGGCGCGGTGATGGAAGGCGTCAGCTTCGTGCTGAAGAAAAACTGCGCCCATATCGCCAAAAACGGTGTGGCCCTCACCGGGATCATCGCCACAGGCGGCGGTGCAAAGAGCCCCATCTGGTGCCAGATGCAGGCCGACATTACAGGCCTGCCTGTGTATATCCCCAAGGAAAAGGAAGCTGCCTGCTTAGGCGCTGCCATGATCGCCGGTGTAGCAGGGGGTCGGTTTGCTGACTATGCTGCCGCGGCAGACTACTGCGTGGCTATGGAGCGGACCTACACCCCCAACACCACCGCGCATCAAATGAAAAAATATCGCCGCTTCTGTAAGCTCTATGAAGCTGCTTTGGCGATCAATGAA
>JAZRCU010000033.1:0-2879 GCA_045659965.1 Faecousia sp. | reverse complement strand
AAATTCTGCAGCACCGGGCCGGCATCCATACCGGAAAACAAAGAGCCGTCAGCTTGCATGGTGAAACTGTACATCACAGTTTCTGCACCCTCTAATTCTGCGGCGGTGAGAATGGCCTCGGCTTCTTGGGGATATAATAATGTTTCTGCCACCAGAAGGTCTGCACCGCCGTCCATAAGACCTCGGATCTGCCTTTGGTAGTTTTCTACCAGAAGATTAAATTTATCCGGGTCCCAACTGTCTGTAAAGGTCGCCAAAGTGGTGATGTCGCCGGCTACCAAGGCATCCCCGGCAACAGACTTGGAAAGGGCTACCAGCTGGGCATTTAATGTTTCTGTCTTGTCTGCAAGACCTTGCTTTTCCAGGGCAATGGGCTGGGCCTGAAAGGTGGGGGCATAAAGGATCTGGCAGCCGGAGGCTACATAGCTGCGCTGCAGATCCAGAAAAGGCTGGGGATTATTTAAGATCCAAGTTTCCGTGCAGCCGCCTCTGGGCATGCCGGCCTTCATTAAGTTAGAGCCGGTAGCACCGTCCAGCAGGTGCAGACCTTGGTCGATCATTTTGTGGAAGGTTTCCTTTGTTAGCATAGAAGATACCTCTAAGATAAAAATTGACGAATATATCTTTTTTTGATAGAATAACAGAAAACTCATAAAGGAGCAAGTACCAATGAAAAAAAGTGTATTAAGACAGTACGCAAAGCTCATCGTCCGTTGCGGTGCAAATGTGCAAAAGGGACAGGAAGTTTTGATCTATGCCGGACTGGATCAGCCGGAGTTTGTGGCCATGGTGGTAGAGGAAGCCTATAAGGCCAAGGCTAAGGAGGTAATCGTGGAGTGGAACTATCAGCCTTTGAGCAAGATCCATACCCGTTACCAGTCTGTAAAGACTATGGGCACTGTGAAGCAGTGGCAGAAGGAGCGCCGCCAGTATCAGGTGGATACTGTTCCTTGCCGCATCCGGCTGGAAAGCGATGACCCGGATGGCTTAAAGGGCATGAACATGGAAAAGGTGGCTAAGGCCAGAAAGATGAGTTATCCCATCCTGAAGCCTTATGCCGATAAGCTGGAGGGTGTCCAGCAGTGGTGTATTGCTGCCGTTCCCGGTGTGGCTTGGGCAAAAAAGGTATTCCCCGGTTTGTCTAAGAACCAGGCAGTGGAAAAACTGTGGGAGGCTATTTTGGAAGCTTCCCGGGTCAATGAAGATCCCATCAAGGCTTGGGAGGAGCACAATGCCAATTTGAAGGCTCGCTGCGACTATCTCAATAGCTTGAAGATCGAAAGCCTGCACTATACTGCCGACAACGGCACCGATCTGACTGTGGGCATGATCCCCGAGGCTCGCTTCTGTGGCGGCGCAGAGCGCAGCAAGCTTAATATTGTATTTAATCCTAACATTCCCTCTGAAGAGTGCTTCATTTCCCCCATGCGCGGCAAGGCAGAAGGTGTGGTATATTCCACAATGCCCCTGTCTTATCAAGGCCAGCTGATCGACAATTTCTGCCTGCATTTTGAAAATGGCAAGGTGGTCAAGGCCACCGCAGAAACCGGTGAGCAGCTGCTAAACACCATGATCAGCATGGACGAAGGCGCAGCCTATCTGGGCGAGTGTGCATTGGTGCCCCAGAAGAGCCCCATCTGCGAAATGGATATTCTGTTCTATAACACCTTGTTTGACGAGAACGCTTCCTGCCACTTGGCGCTGGGTATGGGCTATGCCGACACCATTGAGGATCACCACAATAAAACTCTGGACGAGTGCCGGGATCTGGGCATCAATGATTCTATGATCCACGAGGACTTTATGATCGGTTGCGATTCTATGAATATTGACGCAATTACCGCAGATGGCAAGGTGATTCCCATCTTCCGCCAAGGAAATTGGGCATTTTAATGAGTTTTTTCGAAAAAACATAAAAAAACACTTGCATTTGAAAAACGGATGTGTTATGATATCCGGGCATTAAAGAATTGCTAGGGCAACTATGCCCTTTTAGCTCAGAAGAAAGAGGTGAACAACATGAGAGAAGGCATCCATCCTAACTACGAACAGACCACAATTCGCTGCGCTTGCGGTAACACCTTTACCACTGGTTCCACCAAGCAGGACATCAGAGTTGAAATCTGCTCCAAGTGCCACCCTTTCTATACCGGCAAGCAGAAGCTGGTTGACACCGGTGGACGTGTTGACCGTTTCAACAAGAGATTCGGCATTAAGTAAGAAGTTAACCCGCACTAATAGTGCGGGTTTTTTCTTTGCACCAAAATACTGTCGGGACGGGAAAGAGCAAGATTAGGGAAGATAGATGAAAAAGCCTTTTTGTTATTGAATAGATGGTGTTCCGGCGTTATAATCAAGAAGAAAGTTGGGTGATGGCAGTATGCCCATTACCGACAAAAGTAATTTGCGCCTTTCAAGGTAAAACAGGAGGAGACAATGAAAAGAGTATTTGCGCTGATTGCGCTCTTTGGTATTCTGCTTTGCGGCTGTGGCACAGCAGGGGGATCTGAGGAAACCCAGGAGACCACGCTGCCGAAGGACATTATGCAAAAAGAAGATCCTGCAGGAGATGAGATTATGAATATTTTGTTTATTGGCGATAGTACCTGTTATTACTGGACAGATGAACTGTATGGCATGCTGGCTGCTGCCGGCTATGAAGATGCCAATGTTTGCAACTTGTATTATTCCGGCTGCACGCCGGCCATGTATTGGAATTGGCATCAAGAGGGGGCGGCTAAGCTTCAGTTCTTTACTGTCAATCGTAACGGCAGACAGAAACTTGATAATTACTCCTTGGAAATGGCGCTGAGAATGCAAAATTGGGACATTATCAGCTTTAAGACCAGCTCCGGTGAGTACAATTTGCCCACCAATGA
>JAZRCU010000032.1:0-2275 GCA_045659965.1 Faecousia sp. | reverse complement strand
AGCATTATAGGGGATTGGTGCCCTGTAATCTATCAGGGGTTCCCCTGTATTCTTCAGTATATGCTGCGCCCGTTACTGTTCACTGTCCGTCTGGATCTGTCAGACTGAAACGTCGGATTCTGACGGGGTAAGGATACCCTGTCGGGTCCGGCGGTTTTTGTGCGCTTTTGGGGGCAAAAAAAAGCGCCCGGCAAGGGCGCTTTGGCAGGGGCCAGGCGAGCTTGCGGTCCGGGGTCGTGTCCTCCCTGCGGGGATGGACGCGCCTGAACTGGCGAAGCTGCTCCTTGGTCATTTCAGGGCTCAACAAGTCGCGCTCACTATTTTTGCGTTTTTTGCGTATAAAAGAGGCTCTTCTGGCATAGGTGTGGAAGCATAACTCCTACTTTTTCCTATGCTGCTCGAGAAAAACCGCCTCTCCTAATCCCCCGATTTGGCAGCGGGATTTTCAGGTCCGAGCATTACAGCATGACCATGTGAATCATGTTGTCAACATCGTGAAATCCATATGCCTGTCGGATAAGCAGTTTTATCTTGTTGTTGGTTGCTTCGATACGTGCGTTGCTGACATCAAGCCGTATCGTGTTCAGGATATGATCTTTATGCCGCATGATCTTTCTCTGTAGTTCTACGAACTCCGGTATGCGGCAATGGCGTGCCCAGTTTACCCAGGCAATGAGCTCTTTCTCAGCTTCATCGACATCATCGATCTGGAAGATCAGCCGTAGCTTTTCTTTGAGAAGGTATGCTCGATACAACTGGTTATCAGACTTGGCAATCATTTCGAGGCGGATTGCCTGATTCGCTGTCAGGTGCTCCGGTGCCTTGCCTAGAGAATACATGGACTTTTTGATCTGGTCAGCCTTCTGCTTTGCAGCTGCCGCGATATGAGCTTCCGTATCGTCTTTCCTGGGACGGCCTTTGCCTCTGTCAACAGCAACTGCTTTCGCTGCCTCCTGTGCTCTTCTCCAGGCGGCGATACGTACCTTGTCAAGTGCTTCGGTTGTCCATTCTACAACGTGGAACGGATCAACGCAGCGTTCGGAATTTGGGAAATATTCCCTCACGCAGTCTGTGATCCATCGTGCGCCATCGCCGGTCACTACCTTGATGGATGCACGCTGCTCCGGAGTCAGCTGTTCACAGAACTTCTGCAGAACCGATTTGCCGTGATCCTTTGCAGCCCAGATAACAGTATTGGTCTCGTGGTTTACAACGACTGTGATATAGCTGTGTCCCTTGCGGTAGCTGGTTTCGTCGATCCCGATCTTTACAGCTCCGTCAAGACGGACGTTGACATCAGGTTCGAGATCTTCATGGACGCGTGCGATACATCTGCCGACGGTACGCCAGTCAATCCTCATATATTTGGAGATGGCACTGCGGCTGAGATACTTTCCCATCCATGTGACGGTATAATCGAAATCTTTGGTAAAGTTCGAGTTCGGGAATGCCCATGGTACATCGGCGGTCTTGACGCCATGCTCTATGCAGCAGATGCGTGGGAGATAAGCCTCAATATAGACAAGTATCCCTCCGAAATCCAATGCCCGCCAACGCTTATGTCCATAAGGGGCATCATAGATCCGGGTGTAGCGTTTGCCGCATACAGGGCATTTCCACTGCAGGCCCTTACGTAGATGTACTTTGATCAGGATACATAGTTCACCATACTTGTTGGTGTAAAAATCGGTATCGTCAACGATGAGCCCCTTGACATTTAACAGTTCTTTACATAATGTAGTAGCTGAAATCACTTGGAACCTCCCGTTCTGTGTTTCCTTGACAGCTATACATTATGGGAGTCCAGGTGATTTTTTGCAATCACTGAATTATACCCGGACGGTCATGTCACTGGTCGCCCCGGCGCGTCGGCCCACCGCCCCATGGGACCCGCCGCCCGCGCCAAACGGGGCTCGATATGAAAAGCACACCAAGGGGAAGAACGGGAGGTGTTTCCCCTTGAGCTTGCTTCGGTAACCAGGCTGTATGATCAGCCATAACATCAATGAGAGGCTATAGGGTTCTCACACATATGCCAGAAGCCTCTAAAAAACAGGCTGTTCTCCGCAGGAGAGAGCAAGGGGAAGGAAAGAAAAGAAAACCCGCTGCCTGCTGACGCGCAGCTGACCTTTGCCCTGATGGGAAACCAGAACTGCGGCAAGACAACGCTGTTCAACCAGCTGACCGGCTCCAAACAGCACGTGGGAAACTTCCCCGGTGTGACCGTGGAGGAGAAGGACGGTGAGATCATCGGCCATCCAAACGCAGTCATCAC
>JAZRCU010000031.1:0-14352 GCA_045659965.1 Faecousia sp. | reverse complement strand
CCATAGATCAAATGTACCGCCAATTCTCTGGCATTCGCCCTTGTCATAGATATCTCCTTACTGGCGAATAATGCCACAGACATTGACATTGACCGCGGTAACCTTAACACCTGCAGCAGACTCAAGAGCAGCAGTTACTGCATCCTGCACAGCCTTTGCAACAGTTACGACACTCTGTCCATAACCAATATTTACATTGCAATCAATGGACAATTCATTCTCGGGACTAATAACAATTTTCATGCCCTTGCCCCAATTCTTCTTACCGATCATATCTGCAATGTCTGCACCGGGCTTTATGCTCAGTCCAACAATACCTTCTACTTCACTGACTGCATTAGCAACAATGGTAGCGATTACATCCTCAGAGATCAGGACATTGCCGTTTTCCTGTTGCTGGGTAATATACTGTTTATTTTCAGCCATGATATACCTCCTAAATCTTCATTGTGACCATGATCACAACATACTTTTGTTTATTGTACCACAATTCAGGAAAATTACAACTATTTTCTGCGAAATACCATACAGAAAACCCCAAAGGCATTGCCTCTGGGGTTTGTGATTATTGCACTTCCACTACATGGATGTCAGCCATGGAAAATTCAGACTGAGTCAACACAATATCCGCAATCACAGCCACATCCTCTTGAATAAGTCCACCTTCCGGCGATGCAACTGCCACAGAGATTCCGCCATCGCTAATATAGGCAACACAATCTGCATATCCTTTTGCCACAACGAGGCTTTCAATTTGCGCTTCACATAGCGCAACCTGAACGATTTCCTCTAATTGTGTATTTGTCTGGGCGGCCTGCGCATCATCACTATATGCCATAGCTTCCTGTAGTAGCCCAACTGCACTATCACGGGCTTCTTGTCTGGATAATCTTACGGCAGCAAAATAATCGGACATGGTATCAGACGAAAGCGCACCGCCCGCCATTACCAACGTATCATCAGAAAGTAATTTATCAGCATCTAATGTATCAGATAAATTTGCCGCCGCTTGTTCCTCGGTGTACATCCAATTCACGTAGATTCCACCACAGACTGCCACCAACACTGCAGCAGCCACCATATTCTTTCGCCACTTTTTCATAATGTATCCCCCATTCATTTCATTTTCAAAACCGATATACAGTTTGCTCCAAGCCCCGTCAATTTTGTTACCGCCTCAACGATCGCAAGGCGTATTTGCGGATTGTCTGCCCCTTGACAAACTACCACTGCACCTAAATACGCTGGTGGATTGACCTGACGTATTAAGTATGTATTTTCAGCATTCCCACTGCCAATAATGACTGTTTCCGTTTTTATGGATTGCTCATCTGATGACACAGATTCCTGTGAGTCTGTTTGATATATCGTTTCTGCACCGGATCTATCTGTAAGCATAACACTAACCTTTCCAGCCCCGGATATTTTACTAAGAATACTCTCCATCTTTTCTTCTATGGATTTTACCGTTGATTCCTGCGTGAGCATCTTTTGCTGATCACTTTGCATATTTCCCGTTGATTTTGGTAAACACATCAATACCACACCTATGGCAAATACAAGAAAAACATATCTATATTTTCGGCAGATAATTTTAATTTTATCCGGGAATTTTATCCAATCCATATCTGTCGCTCCTTAGGAATAGCAAGCTCCTGTGTGATGATGTTCTCCAAACGCTCTTTTGCATAAGGAGAGGCCGCGCCTTCCAATCTAACTTCCCATGGACACCCCATCTCCTCATCCAACGAAATTTCCACCGAGATATCCAATCCCAATGAAGTGGCTTTGTCCAAAATATATGCACAGGTTTGTTCCGTTATGATTTCATCACGAAAGGATTTTGCTGCACCTTCACCGGAATTTGCCGCTGCGACCGCGTCTTGTGTGTGATCCTGTATCCATTCCGAAATATCCCGGACCTTTATCTTCTGTAAAGGAGTCACCAATACGATAACCATGATCATTCCTACCAATAGTTTAATATATACTACCGCAGTTCCTTTCTGCGGTGCAAAACCAAGGTAAATCCCACATATCAGACAGGCGCAGATGATCCCGTATATATACCCTTTAATCCCTGACATTATCCAATACCTTTCATAAAGCAAACTGTACTTACAAGCAGCAGTAAGCTTACTGTCCCGGTCATTCCTAATAGCAAACCCATCACATCCGCAAACTTCTGGCTTAGCGCAACTGTTTCTTTGGGAGAAAATACACCATTGATGGCACTTGCTATCTTCAGCATGAGATACTGCACACCGATGCGCATAAATGGTCCGATCAAAATCGCTGCTACCGCTAACAATCCATAGACACCGGCCGCATTTTTCATCACCCCGGCACTGATTAAAATTGTCTCAGAGGCATCTGATAAAATATTCCCCACCACAGGAACTGCGCCGGATATAGCCAGCTTTGCTGCCTTTACTGCCGAAGCATCCGCCGTACCGCTCACAACCCCTGTCACGCTGATATAACCGGTAAATAAATACAGTACAATCTTCAACCCCCATGTCATTGACCATTTTAAAAATTTTGCGATGTTATCTAAAAATTGATTTTGGATCGCACCACCTGCAATTGCCAAAGCAATATACACATAGATCAAAGGTACCAAGAGCCCAGAAAGAGCAGAAGACAACAAAGTGTTGATCATTGCCGTTGCAGAATACAACGCCACAGATGTTGTCACTCCACCTTGCGCTGCCATGGAGGCCGTCATCACAGGTAACAACAATCTTCCATATTCAGATATTTCTTCAACTGTTTGTATCCCAATTCGAATTAATGTGTTAGCCGGGGAAATCAGTATTACACCCATAGCTAAATTCACACATAAACACACAACCGATTTGGACTTGCCGGCTATATTAACAAAAATACTTTGCAACATCCCCAATGCCAGAAGGCTGCAACACACTCTGGCCGCTTCTGCAAGCTCCGGTTGTAATTTACCGATTGCAGCCTTGATAATATACCAAAGTCCTTCAGAAAAGCTTTCTGTGTCATCAGGCATATATTCCTCACCGGATTGTGGCACGGTAGGCGCAGTAAACTCCGCAGCATTTACCGGAATTGCCAAAATCATTAATATAACCATTACGCTGATCAGTTTTCTCATGCTTCCACCAGGATATCCTTTATCAAATCCAACAAAGCAGAAAAGATCGGTAACGACAACCATAACACAACAATTCCGGAGAATATCTGTAATATTTTCCCCAATGCGCCATTATTGGCATCTGCACATATGCTTGCTGTGATTTCTGTCAGCAAACTAATACCTACCGCCTTAAGTATAACTGTAAATATTTCGTTATCTACCTCACAGATCCCTTGCAGCCGATTTGCGAAATGCAAAACCGGCTCTAACATTGAAAACGCCGCAATGCAAACCAAGCAGCACGTGATAACCATGATCGCAAGGCTGTAATCTTTTCCACTTTTTGCAATAACTAAAATAAAAACCAAGGACAATAAGATCCCTGCAGTTACTTTCAAAAATAGATCCATTAGAAATTAAATAGCGTTTTTACCAATTCAAACAAATCAGCAATCTCTTTTACAACCATCATTAAAACCACGACAAGTCCTGCCAGAGTTGTCATTGTTGCCTGCTCTTCTCTTCCTGACCGAGATAATACTTGGTTTAAAATCGAAACAATAATTCCAATGGCAGCAATTTTGAATATTAAATCAATTTCCATACGCTTATAACAATAAAATCGCAACCGCAGCGCCTGCACACAAGCCCAAGGTCTGATAACCACGCAGTCTGCTATCCTTGTTTAAGAAAAGAAGATCCAGCTTTGTCTTTGCCTCACTATAGACTGCAGCAATTCCTTTCTGTTGCCCCTCCAAATCAAATTTCCCCAATACTTGCCCCAAGTGCATAAACAGTCCATGTAATTGCGGTAGATGATCATATGTAGCATCTATAACACTCGCCATGCAAACCGATGGATCAGGCGATACATGTCTATCAAGCTCCTTGGCAAATGAAGTAAAGGTTTTTCTAACCCTTCCTGCAGTATGTTCGGCTACGTTTTGGCACAAAGCAGGCAGAGGTGTTTTCTGATACTGCAGCTGCGCCTGCATATAATCAAGGCCTTGTAATAATTGCTCCAGTTCATAGATTGTTTGCTTGTAATTTCTCGCTATCATAAATCCTACCATTCCACAGCTTAGAACAACAAACACAGCCCCTATTACTTTCAACATCTGCTACAGACCTCCTCCACATGCCAGGACTTGTCCTGCTCCAGCACAATTACACGTTCAAACAATCTGCAATCTATAATTGGTCGATAAACCGGACGCGTATATAACTCCTCTATAGAACCTGCATGGGCCGTTGCAATCAGGCGCACACCGCACCATCCGGCCTGCAGCATGCTTTCACAATCAGCTGAAGAAGAAATTTCGTCCACCGCAATAATATCTGGACACATGCATCGCAAAGCTATATCAATACCTTCTTTTTTAGGACACCCGGATAATACATCCGTATGTCTGCCAGGCGGAAATGCAAATTGCTTCTGCCATACAGGAAAGATCTCTTCCCTTTCGTCGACTGCAACAAGTTGCAAAGTATCATGGTCAGAAATTTGACGAATAACATCCCGAAGCAGGGTTGTCTTCCCTGCACCCGGTTTTCCAATAATCAAAAATGAATCTGCAATGGTAATTGCAGACTCTCCAATTCCCGGAATATCTCTCGCGATACGAACACATATCGAATGAATATCCCGGAAACCGCTGACATGGCCTTTTTGAATTACTGCCGTGCCGCACAGGCCAATGCGGTGCCCACCGGGAGCCGTGATAAACCCTTTGGCAGATGAGTCCGAAGCCCAAGGCGAATATTGGGTAGCCATATTAATAATATGGGTAAAATCTTCTGCTGTTGCCCTGATCGGCAGAAAGGTTTGTCCGCATCCTCTTACCAGCTCAACCGCTTGTCCCACTCTTATGCGTAGTTCCTGTAAATCAAACTTACCAATTCGATCTATTGGTTCTCGAAATCTGGTCGGTAATAAACTTAAAAAACTTTGCCATTGGCATCTCATTTGCATCACTCCTGATAAAGCCTATGCCTTGTCCATGGGAATATGCAAAAAAGGCCGACGCAAACGCGTCGACCTTTTTTCTAACTATTCAAATTCTTCCGGTTCATCCTCTTGGAACTCTTCGCTCTGCAAGTCGTCAAAACCAAGCTGTGCGGTTTGTCCGCCCTTCATAGCTTCCCATTGTTCCTTAGTTACCAAGATGGCGCGGGGCTTGCTGCCCATGTACGGACCAACAATTCCTCTTTCTTCCATCTCGTCGACAATGCGGGCCGCCCGCGCATAACCAAGCTTCAAGCGACGTTGCAACATAGAAACGGATGCTTGCCCAATTTCTAAGATAATATCTACCGCTGCCGGGAGCATTTCATCTCCATCCATCTCGTCCTTTGTGGCTTCCACTTCAGCAGCAGGTGCTTTGTTGCCGGTCTGGGCCGCCTTCTTCTCGATTTCTTCCATGATAGCCTGATCGTAATTGCTATTAAAGTTATTTTTCACGTAAGTAGCAACTGCTTCCACCTCAGGATCGCTGACAAAACAGCCTTGCACACGCTTTGGCTTTCCGTTACCAATGGGAGCATACAACATATCACCCTTGCCCACCAATTTTTCAGCACCCTGGGTATCCAGAATAATACGAGATTCCATAGCGGATGCAACCGCAAAGGCAATTCTGGAAGGAATATTAGCCTTCATAAGGCCTGTGATCACATCAGCAGAAGGACGCTGGGTTGCAATAATCAGATGAATACCAGCAGCACGGCCCATCTGAGCAATACGGCAAATAGATTCTTCTACCTCTTTTGCCGCAACCAACATCAAGTCTGCCAACTCGTCAATGATTACAACTACCTGCGGCAGCTTCTTGCCTTCTGTTTGCTGGCTTTCTACGATACTATTGTAAGACTCCAAATCGCGAACGCCTGCGTCAGACATAGCCTTATAGCGGCGCATCATTTCCGCAACCGCCCACTGCAAAGATCCGGCAGCCTTCTTAGGATCGGTAACTACGGGAATTAACAGATGGGGAATTCCGTTATAAATGCCCAATTCCACCATCTTCGGATCAACCATAATCAGTTTAACATCCTCAGGGCTTGATTTATAAAGCAAAGAGATGATGATGGAGTTCATACAAACAGACTTACCGGAGCCTGTTGTACCGGCAATGAGCATATGGGGTAAACGGGAAATATTGCCAACAATGCAGTTACCGCCAATATCCTTACCAACCGCAAAAGAAGATTTGGATTTCGCTTTATTAAATTCAGCAGAGTCAATAACTTCTCTTAAAGAAACCATTGTTACCGCTCGGTTAGGCACCTCAATGCCCACAACAGAAATCTTACCGGGCACCGCAGCAATACGCACGCCGGTAGCGCCTAGGCTCAATGCAATATCGTCTGCTGCAGTTGTCAGCTTGCTAAGCCGGACACCCTTTTCCAGCTCTACCTCGTAACGGGTAACACTTGGCCCTCTTGTGACATTGATAATATGCGCTTCAATCTTAAAGCTAGCTAAGGTTTCATTTAATCTACGGGAATTCTCTCGCATTTCCGCTGTACCGTCCGCAGCGCTTGCAGAAGCGGATTTTAGCAGATCAATCGGCGGGAAACAGTACGCAAGTGTATTGTCCTCCTGCGCCATCTCGATTTCTGCTGCGACCTTAGCAGCAGAGTCCTCGGCATCCTTAGCAGTAACCTTCTGCTTCTTTACGCTTTTGGTCTGTTCTTCCGTGGGAGTCAACAGCTCATCCACTTCATCGCGTACAAGCGGAGGCATTTGCGTAGGCGCATGCTCTTTGATTTTCTTTTCAGACTTATCGACAATCGGCAACAGTTCAGGGTCAGTATCCACAACAGATGTTGCGCCAGCCGCAGCAACGGGATCATCCACATCAGCACCAATTTGGCTTAGAATAGCATCAGCCCTACTCTGTTTCGGCTTCTGCACTTCTTCCACAGGAGGCAACTCATCAATTTCTAATTGACGCTCCGCATCCATTGTACGTTTTTTCTCCACATACGCAATGTGCTTATTGGCTATGTGATTAACGACCATAGCCGCAGGCTCCTGACGTTCTTCCTCAGGCTCTTCGTCCCAATCCGGTCTGGGACGATTTTTAATTGCACGAATAATGCTAGGTACAGTAATTTGCATACCGCCCAAAAGTGTCAGCAAACCAGCAATTATCAGAACAATATAGGAAACAACATCTCCGCAGAGCCAATGGATCAGCATGGCCACACCGCCGCAGATTACACCGCCGGTAATGCCTTCAACACCGCCCAGATATAATTCTGCAACGACTGCAATTCCGTTCGCCTGCAAAGGCGCTCCAATGGCAAGATGAGAAATGCAGCCACAAATTAGTATAAACGCCGCCAAGCAGTATGTACGCATGGTAACAGGTCGATTACCGCTAAATCCATGAATAATAAAAAGATACAAGGAAACCGGTATAGCAACGATAAATCCTGCATTACCGATCAAGCCATGCACGATATCATTTAAAAATTCCATCAGAACGCCGCCGGGGAAAAATGCCATTACCAGCAGCAGCACAAAAATGCCGATCATCACGATTGCAGAGATCAGGCGCACAGGAATTTCTCTGGGAGTCGGTGTAGAAACTACAGGCTTATTATTCTTTTTTCCGCTCTGTGACTTTTTCGTGCTTTTCTGACTTTTGCTTTTCTTTCTGGCGTCAGATGCTGCACGCTCAGCCTGAGATTTTTTATGTTCAGCCATACGTCATCCTCCTTTACGCTACGATCAAATATAGCAGGAACGAGAATAGTGATGCGCCCCAGCAATAATAAGCAAATCCTGCGAAGTCAGAGCGGTTGATAATGTTTTTCATTAAGAAGACACCAATATAACCGCCAAGATATCCGCCAAGGATCGCGAATAAATAACCAAAGAAATTGGTAGCAAAAACGACTCCACTACCTAAGGTAAAAACAGATATAAAATCTGTAAGAACGCTTACTGCAATCAGGGGCACTACAAGTGCCAGCGCCCATTGAAACGCTCTTTGTCGCTGCGTTCCTCTTGCCACCAATGCTGAAGTCATAAGACCCACACCGGAAAACCCCGGTAAAGCGCTGAGGGCACCGGAAGCACCCATTAACAAACTATCCAACAAAGACATATGTGCAGCAGTTTTATTGCCTTGGATCAAACGGCAAGGAACAAACAGAGCCAGTCCATTTAATAATAAGCAAATTGAAATATACAAAAGCGAAACAGATGTACCCAACCAATAATGACACACAAAATAAACGATCAGCATAGATAAGATCGCATTTTTAAGAAATCTTGCAAGACCCGTATTCTGCGAATACCTAGCGCCCATATGTATTCTGGAGCGACCGCTTCGGCGAATCTGCTCCAGAATTCCGGATGCACCGGGCAAAATTGCAATAACAGCAGCAATGGATACCAACAAATTCAATACTGGATCATATTGTTGCGCACCAAACAAATTGCCAATGATATGACGGTGTGCCTGAGAGGAAATGGGCATCACTTCGCTAATGCCCGCAGCAAATCCGTACACAAGACTTTCCAGAACATTCATATCAATGCCCTCCTTCCCCATAATATTTCACTTTATAATAACATAATCAAATAAAAATATCCAGTCTTGATTTTAAAAATATATTATAAATCATTGCCCAGACTTCTTTTTCTTATCAATCATTTTATGCAACGCATTCAGTGCATCATTTAAACCGCCTAATTTATCGATCAAGCCGGACTGCACCGCATCTTTTCCGTATAGGATCGTACCCACATCCGTTGCCATCTCCCCGGTTGCCATCATGAAGCGCTCAAACTGTTCCTTTGAGATACCGGAGTTATCTGTTACAAAGTCAGCAATCTGCTCCTGAATTCTCTGAAAATATCGAAACGTCTGCGGTGCGCCTACCACGAGGCCTGTCATTCTAACAGGATGGACAGTCATACTGGCAGTAGGTGTAATGAAGGATTTTTTGGTACATACTGCCAGAGGTATACCAATAGAATGTCCTCCTCCAAGGACTAATGATACTGTAGGCTTCTTCATGCCTGCAATCATTTCTGCTATAGCAAGACCTGCTTCAATATCACCGCCCACAGTATTCAGTAGCAATAGCAATCCGTCAATATCGTCGCTTTCCTCAATGCCGGCGAGCAGCGGTAAAACATGCTCATATTTCGTCGTCTTTACATTCTCGGGTAAAACTTGATGACCTTCTACTTGTCCGATAATTGTAAGGGTGTAGATACTCCCCTTTTCACTTTTAGTGATATCAGATCCCAATTCAATCACTTGTTCACGTTCTTCTTGTTTTAATGCTTCCTTCTTCTGAACTTCCATAATAACCTCCTTTTTTCATATTGTTGCCAGGATCTATAAATCAATTCATGCTTGCAAGAAAAGAAATGATGCTATATAATAGCCGAGGTGATAATTATGGCAACAAAAACAAATGCTGTTCGCATTGTCGAACAGGCCGGTTATCCGTGCCGGGAAGCATTCTACGAATATGACGAGAACGATCTGAATGGTATCCATGCAGCCCATGCTATGAATTTACCGGAAGAACAGGTGTTTAAGACCTTGGTAGCTCGAGGTCCGAAAACAGGAATTCATGTATTTTGCATTCCGGTGTGCTGTGAATTAGATCTGAAAAAAGCAGCAAAGGCTGCCGGTGATAAAAGCATAGAGCTGATCCCGGTGAAAGAGCTTTTGAATTTAACCGGGTACATCCGTGGTGGCTGCAGCCCCATCGGCATGAAGAAAAAGTATCCAACTCACTTGGATGAAACGTGTCAACTACACGAATTTATTGCCGTATCAGCCGGCGAGCGCGGACACCAGATGATGCTGTCCTTTGAGGCCATCCTTGCCCTGACAAGCGGAACATTAGACGATATTATTTAACCAGAGAGGAAATTAAAATGCAGTACGAATATAAAACAAAAGGCACTTGCTCCCAGCGCATCTTATTTGAAATCGAAGATAACATCGTAAAGAATGTGCAATTTATTGGTGGTTGCCATGGCAATCTCCAAGGTATCAGCAAATTAGTAGATGGCATGGATGTAGATACCGTGATTGAGAAGATCGAAGGCATTTGCTGCGGCATGAAGCGCACCTCCTGCCCTGATCAATTAGCAACTGCCCTGAAAGAAGCAAAAAACAAATAAAAAAGCACCGTTGCTTAATAGCAACGGTGCTTTCCTTTATTCTCCTGCAGTTTGCAATATTAACTTGACCAAGGCATCTCTTCCTGTTCCTTTTTCCGCAGAAAACGGTATCAGTATCGTATCCTCCGGCAATTCCAAATCCTGCCGGATCGTCTGCATATTGGGCTCAATCGCACTCTTTTTAAGCTTATCAAGCTTATTAGCCACAACAACAAAGGGACAGCCACTGTCAATAAACCACCGGGCCATGGTAATGTCATTGTTGGTCGGTGCATGGCGTGCATCTACGATCATGACGCCAAGGTCGATACGACCGGCATCAAAATAAGATTCCATCAATTTTGCCCAACGTTCCTTTTCAGATTGGGAAACCTTAGCAAAACCATAGCCGGGCAAATCCACGAAATAACATTTCTTATCAATGGTAAAGTAATTTACATGGATGGTCTTTCCGGGCTTTTCACCAACACGGGCAAAGTTTTTGCGATTGAGAATACGGTTGATCACCGAGGATTTACCCACATTAGATTTGCCTGCAAAAGCAATCTCAGGCAAACGTTCTTTGGGAAAGTCTTTGGGCGAGGCTGCAGAAATCAAAAAATCAACAAAATTGAAATTCATAGGTCACCTCACTGGCTAATCACTGCGCTTCTTTTTTTCACGTTTCTTTCGTCCGGGATCTCTAAAATGCCAGCTGTCCGTTCTGTTGTGCGCTTAAGGGCTACATCCAAAACGTCGTCAATAGTATCCGCCAGCACAAACTGCAAAGCCTTATAAACAACAGGATCAATTTCTTTCAGATCCTTTTCGTTGTCCCGAGGAATAATTACTGTCTGAATACCGTGGCGCAGAGCTGCCATGGTCTTTTCTTTCAAACCACCAATGGGCAGCACTCGGCCGCGAATAGAAATTTCACCAGTCATCGCCACATTCCGACGAACACTTGTTTCCGTCAATGCAGAAACAATGGCTGTGCAAACGGTGATGCCTGCAGAGGGTCCATCCTTTGGCACAGCACCCTCAGGGAAATGCACATGAATATCCTTGGTTTTATAGAAATCAGCCGCTACACCAAGCTTCTGGGCGTTTGCGCGGATATAACTAAGGGCAGCATGGGCAGATTCCTTCATCACATCTCCCAAATTGCCGGTCAATTCCAGCTTTCCGGAGCCATCCATTACATTGACTTCTACCTCTAGAGTTTCTCCGCCAACAGAAGTCCATGCCAATCCGGTTACCTGTCCCACAGGGTCCGTTCCAGACATTCGGTCCGGCAAATATCTGCACACACCCAGCAAGCTCTCCAAACCAGAAGGCTTGACAGTTATACGCTTTACCGCATCATCTGTAAGCAGCTGCATACTTACCTTCCGGCAAATCTGTGCTAAATTTCGCTCCAGACTACGCACACCGGATTCTCTGGTATAACCACGGATGATCTGACGAATGGCATCATCAGTTAATCTCAGCTGAGACTTCTTAATTCCATGCTTTACAAGCTGCTTAGGAAGTAAATGATTTTTCGCAATCATCAGCTTCTCCTCGTCGGTATAGGAGCCAAGCTCGATAATTTCCATACGATCCAAAAGGGGTCTGGGAATAGAGTCCAAGGTGTTGGCCGTTGTAATAAACATCACATTACTTAAATCGCAAGGCAGCTCCAGATTGTGATCCCGATAGCTCTTGTTCTGCTCTCCATCCAGCACCTCCAGTAGCGCTGCGCTGGGATCACCACGATAATCAGACCCCATCTTGTCCACCTCGTCAAGAAGCAGAACAGGGTTCATACTCTTTGCCTGAATCAACGCACTGATAATACGGCCCGGCATAGCACCAACATAGGTCTTTCGATGGCCGCGAATATCAGCCTCATCATGAACACCGCCCAGAGCGATCCGCGCCATTTTTCTGTTTAAGCTGCGGGCAACAGAATAGGCGACCGATGTCTTACCCACACCGGGAGGGCCAACCAGACAAAGGATCTGCGGAGGCATATTCGGAGCCAACTGTCGTACCGCAATGGTCTCAAGAATTCGCTCCTTCACTTTTTCCATGCCAAAATGGTCCTTGTCCAGAACCTTCTTGGCAGCGGCCACATCAACGCGCTCCTTGGTATATACATTCCAAGGCAGCTCTAATACAGTATCTAAATAATTGCGAAGAACGGATGCCTCAGAAGATCCGAAAGGTTGCTTTTTCAGTCGCTCCAGATCCTTTAGAAGCTTTAACTCAGACTCTTGAGGCATGTTTAGCTTCAAGATTTCCCGTTCATATTCAGAAAACTCTGAAAGCTCGTCCCCTTCTCCCAATTCTTCACGAATGGCTTTGATCTGCTCACGCAGATAATAATCTCTTTGATCCTGATCGATCTGCGCACGGGTCTTTTCCTGAATTTCATTTTCAAACTGCAACATCAGCAGTTCCTGCCGCAGCAGGCCTACCACCCGTTCAAGGCGCTTCGCTTGACTCAGCTGACACAAAATTTTCGCCTTATCAGAATATTCAATTGTAGAGTTCTGGGCAATGGTGTCAGCCAGAAAGCCGCAGTCCTCAGATGCCATCATGCGCAGCTGGACACCTTGGGCAGACTGGTCACCCATCTGGGCATACTGCCCATAAAGGTTCTTCGCTTCACGACGCAAGGCCCGACACTTTAATGTGTCCTCGCAGGGAATCTCCGCTACCTTTTCCACATCACCGAACAAAAACGGTGAATCGTACTCCAGCTCGGTAATTCTCGCGCGGTAAAGTCCTGTAACCAAGACGCGAATATTCTCATTATGGGCCTTTAAAATCTGCTTTACCTTTACAACTGTACCAATGGGATACAGATCTTTCAAAGCAGGATCATCATCCATTATGTCTTTCTGCGGTGCCAGCATCAAAATCTGGTCACGCTTCATAGCATGTTCTAAAGCCAACGCAGACTTTACACGACCAATATCAAAGTGCATCGTCTGCTCCGGAAATACCGCAAGGCCACGCAGGGCCAAAATCGGCATTGATCCGTTGGTATGTATATCACTCATAGAAATCTCCTTCTATTATGGAACAAAAAGGGGGTAGTATCCTACCCCCTCAAATAAATCACTTCGCTTGCAATGCAGCTCTGGGCTTTGACTCGTCCCGAACAATCTTCGGCTCTCCTCCATTGACACATTCAGGAGTAATCACAACTTTTCGAATGGTCAAGTCAGAAGGAATTGCATACATGATCTTTGTCATCGTCTGTTCCATGACTGCACGCAGACCACGGGCACCGATTTGACGATCAATGGCCTTCTGGGCAATGGCTTCCAATGCCTTCGGCTGAATTTCCAATTTTACATTGTCCATCGCCAGCAGATGCTGATACTGTTTTGTTAAAGCATTTTTCGGCTCAACCAAAATCCGGATCAAGTCTTCTTTCTTTAAATCCTGCAGAGTTGTGATCACCGGCAAACGGCCAACCAACTCAGGAATAATGCCAAATTTCAGCAAATCGTGGCGCTGTACCTGAGCAAAGATCTTGCCCAGATCCCGGTGCTTCTTGCTCTCAACAGGCGCATCAAAACCAATAGCAGACTTATCTGTTCTTGTTTCAATGATCTTATCCAAGCCATCAAAGGCGCCACCGCAAATAAACAGGATATTTGTAGTGTCGATAGGAATGGTCTCCTGCTGAGGATGCTTCCGTCCGCCCTGAGGGGGTACGTTGGACACAGTACCTTCCAATATCTTCAGCAAAGCCTGTTGTACACCCTCACCGGAAACATCTCTGGTGATGGATGTATTTTCGCTCTTACGGGCGATCTTATCCATCTCATCAATATAAATAATGCCCCGTTGTGCCAGTTCAACATCGAAATCCGCTGCTTGCAGAAGTCTTACCAAAATGTTCTCAACGTCATCACCAACATAGCCAGCCTCTGTTAAAGTAGTGGCATCGGCGATTGCAAAGGGAACATTTAGAATTTTAGCCAATGTCTGTGCAAAGAGTGTTTTGCCGGAACCGGTCGGGCCGATCAACAAAATATTGCTCTTTTGCAATTCTACATCGGAATTATCAGCCAGATAAATACGCTTATAGTGATTATACACT
>JAZRCU010000030.1:0-4317 GCA_045659965.1 Faecousia sp. | reverse complement strand
TTCAGGAAGTTACCGGCCATGGGAATGCCGTGACGCATAGCCACTTCGTTGGAGGTACAGCAAACACCGGAGATGGTGATGCCCTTAGCGCCCATAGACTTGGCGTAGGCGATCATCTCGGGGTCGTTTGCGTAGTAAACGATCATTTCAGACAGGGAAGGATCGTGGCCGTGAACAACGATGTTCACGTTATCCTTCTCCATAACACCGATGTTAGCCTCGGTATCGATGGGCTTAGGAGTGCCGAACATGACGTCGGAGAACTCAGTACCCATCATGGAGCCGCCCCAACCGTCGGACAGGCCTGCACGCAGAGCCTGACGGATCAGAGCCTCAGACAGAGAAGAACAACCCATGTGAGACATGTGCAGAGACTGAGAAACTTCGCGGTCGATAGCGCGAGGAGTGATCTCAGCTGCTTCCCACAGCTTCTGGGTGTGCTCGGGAGCGCGGTCAACAAAGCGCTGGGTGCCGAAGGGCTTGCCGTACTCCAGCAGGCCGACCTCAGCCATTTCGTGAGCCAGGTCATAAATGTCCTTGCCCTCGGTCTCTACGCCCCATTCCTTAGCGATGCGGATCAGCTTCTCAGGATCCTTGACCTGATAGTTGCCGCCCTCACGGGTCTGGTGCAGAGTGTGCATGATCTCACGGCCGTGGTCGGAGTGTGTTGCAGAACCGCCAGCGGTGAAGATCAGATAGTTACGGGCGACGATGCCATGAACGTCACAGCCACAGATACCACGAGGTGCCTTGGGAGTGATACGGCAGGGGCCCATAGAGCAGATACGGCAGCAGGTACCTGCTTCGCCGAAGCCACAATGAGGAGTCTGGTTCTTTGCACGCTGCTGCCAAGTGTCAGCACCGACTTTGCTGGCAGTTTCCAGCAGGGAGTTGGTTGCAGCTTCCATCTCCTCGACGGTAGTTGTAAATGCCCAATCCTTCAATCTTGTTTCCTCCTGTTTTATGTATTGTTTGAATTCGTATTTGCATACGAACGCTAGTATATCAGTATTATTATACTCTACTATAATGGAATGTCAATCCATGTTTTTACCAGAAATATTCCTAATTTTTTAGCCCCTAGGGGGGGATTTTGGGCAAAGTGCAAAAAAGCCCGGGATTTTTCGTAAAAATCCCGGGCTATCTATGTGTTTTTCCATTATTTTCCTGTCTTGCCAAAAAGGGAAAAAACTCTTACAAAAACAAAATATACCGTTGGCGTCAAGATCCCCAGAGCAAGGATCACCAGCACCACAGAGAAGGATGCTACCGTCAGGTTAAAGATCCCCCCTAACAGGGTAAAGCAGCCGATGATAGCCACCAGCATAGCGCCCCAGATGATCCCCCGGTAACCCCCCAGAGGAAAACTGACATGAAACAGCACTGTCAGACCCACCAAGGCCAGCACCGCGGTGCATACCGTGCTGATCTGCGCTTGGGGCAGACCCAAGGCCGTCATATACCACTGGGCTGATAGCACGCAGACAATGTTGGTCAGTCCGCCCGGCAGCGCCCGACGAAGCACCGTAGGCAAAAATGCCCCTTGAAGCGGCTGATCATTGGGCTCTAAGGCCAAGAAGAAAGAGGGCACACCAATGGTCAGTCCGGAAATAATAGACATATGCTGAGGCTCTAAGGGATAGGCAAAGCCTGTTAAAAAGCTCACCAGCACCATGCCCAAAGAGAAGATGTTTTTCACCAGAAACAAGGCTGCTGCACGCTGGATGTTGTGGATCACCCGACGGCCTTGGGCTACGATCCCCGGCATAGAAGAAAAATCGTTATTCAAAAGCACCAGCCGGCCTACCCGGCCAGCCGCCGGCGCACCGGCCGCCATGGCGATGCTGCAATCCGCTTCTTTCATAGCCAGAAGATCGTTGACACCGTCACCGGTCATGGCAACTGTATGGCCTTGGGCCTTTAGGGCTGCGATCAAAGCCTGTTTTTTCTCCGGGGTTACCCGGCCAAATACTGTGTAGCTTTCTGTGGCTTTTTGGAAATCCTCTTTGGTTTCCAGTTTTGTCACATCTACATGCGCTTCCGCCCCGGCAATCCCGGCCCGAAGGGCCACTTGAGAGGCCGTCACCGGGTCATCTCCGGAGATCACCTTTACTGTAACACCTTGGGAAGCAAAATAAGAAAAGGTATCTTCCACCCCATCACGAAGCTGATTGGAAAGAAGTAAAAACGCCAGAGGTGTCAGCTTATTTGCATCCGGTTTTTCTTCCGGGATCCCATCAAAGCCTGCCAGCAGCAGTACCCGATATCCGGCCACAGCGTGGGCAGATGCCTGTTTTCTTTGCTCCGGGAAGCTATCTCCCAGTAAAATTTCCGGCGCGCCCACCAAAAATGTCCCCCGATTAGCAAAGGTCACACCGCTCCACTTCTTTTCTGAAGTAAAGGGGTATTCCCGTTGGGCTGACCAGCCGGAAGCCCCGGCAAAGGCCTCATGGAGGGCTTGGGCTGTGGGATTTTCCGGCAAAATAGTGCCAAACATAGCCCGGAGGATCTTCTCCACCGGCTCATCGGACAGCGGGATCACCTCTTCCAGACGCATTTCCTTTTTGGTAATCGTGCCGGTCTTATCCACGCAAAGGGTGTCCACCCTCGCCAAGGTTTCCACACATTGTAAATCCCTTACCAGCACCTTTTGCCGGGCCAGCTGCAAAGCCGCCACCGCCAAGGCAACAGAGGTCAGTAGATACAATCCCTCGGGAATCATGCCCACCAAAGCCGCCACCGTAGCTTCCACACTTTCCCGGAAGCTCAAATGCAGCAGTAAATACTCTTGGAAAAACAGGCCCAATCCCACCGGGATCAGCAGGACGCCGATAAACCGGATCAGCTTGTCCAACGAGGCCATCATTTCCGATTTTGTCACTTGGGGATTTTTTCTGGCCTTTTCTGCCAGTTGGGCAGCATACCCCTCATCGCCCACCGCTGTGAGCTGGACGCGGCCAGTTCCTGCCACCACCACGCTGCCGGAACGCAAGGTATCCCCGGGCAAAAATTCCACCGGTTCTGCCTCGCCTGTGATCAGCGCTTGGTTTACATAAAGTTTTCCCGTACGCAAAATGCCATCGGCACAGATCTGCATACCGGCAGAAAATTCTGCGATATCGTCCCGAACCAAACAGGCCGAAGAAATGGTCTGCACTTGTCCCTGACGTACTACCGGCACTTTCTGGTCCGTCAAAAGGGTCAGCTTATCCACCGCCCGTTTTGCCCGGATCTGCTGGAAGCAGCCAATGATTATATTGACCACAACCACCACCAAAAAGCCATACTTGATCCACTGAGCCCCTGCCAAAAACAGGCAAACGCCTAAAAGGGCAAACACCAAGTTAAAATAGGTCAATACATTTTTTCTTAGAATCTCCAGCCAAGTGGTGCTGTCGGCATCCGATGTCCGGTTATCCCAGCCAGAGGCTTGCCGCTGCTGCACTTGGGCAAGGGTCAAGCCCTGTTCCGGGTCCGCGCAGATCACATCCACCGGGGTTTTTTGCTTCTTTTTCAAGGTGTCACCTCACAACCAAAGCCCACCTCGGTGGGCCAAAGCACCAAAAGGCTGCCTTCTTTCACAGAAATCTCTGCCTTCTGTCCCACAAAATGATTGCTGACGCCCAAAGGAAATCCCGGCTCTAATGGGCCATCTTCCAAGGTATACTTTAGACCCCGGATCGTAACCCCTTCTGCCGCCGCACCCATGCAGAACACCGACACGATTCCTTCCTCACAGGCAGGCAGAGAAAGCGCCCCGTCGGTGATCACTGTGGCAATATATTCTTTGCCTATGAGATATCCCCGAGCGCCCCGCTGGGACAAAAACATCAGGCTCTGGAAATTGGCCATGGTATGATCCAGCCGAGGGCCGTCCAAACCGCCATAGATCAAAAATTCCCGGCAGCCCTGATCAAGACCCTTCCGCAAGGCAAGCATCATATCGGTGTCATCCTTTTCTACAGGAAACACATTTGCCCCCTCCGGCACATAGCCCAGAGAATCAAAATCTCCCAACACGCAATCCGGCCGAAGCCCCAAACGATTGGTATGACAAAGACCCCCATCAGCAGCAATAAGATACTCCTGGCCGGTGATCGGCAGCAGCAACCTGTCAAAATCTGCGGCACAAAACACAATACAGCGTTTCATTTGGGACTCCTTTCCTCTTTTTTATATAGTTTACCACAGTTTGTCCAAAAACAAAACCCTAAAAAGAAAAATGCCCAGATTCCTCTGAGCATTTTTATTATACGCTTACTGGGGTCTTGCTCCAAGTCAGTCCCTTGGGGTAGAAGAAACGGAGCTTTTGCTTGG
>JAZRCU010000029.1:0-4997 GCA_045659965.1 Faecousia sp. | reverse complement strand
GGCGGCAACATCTTTGTTCAGAATGCTGCTGCATTCGATATGACCGGTGGCACCGTTTCTAATGGTATTGCTGGCGTTGAAGGCGGTAACCTGTTTGTTGCAGGTACTGTTACCGATGAGGCTGTTACTCTGACTAACGTTTCCTTCCTGAACGGCACTGCCGGTGACCAGGAGGCACAGCAGCAGTTCCGTACTGACAATGTGTCCACTGCTGCCAATACTGTTCTTGACGGTGTAACCATTCAGGGCTGCTCCGACAAGGAAAGCAACGGTACCGGTCTGTACGCTATGAACACCGATCATGCAATCACTATTACCCTGAAGGGCGACACCAACATTGGTGTTGTAGGTGATAACTTCAATGCAACTATGGCATTGGGTTACTACAATAAGACTGTCAATGTTAAGGACGAAACTACTGGCGAAGATGTCATTGGTGAGGACGGCAAACCTGTTACCACCAAGGAGCGCGTCATGGCTAACCTGATCGTT
The DNA here is from genome assembly GCA_045659965.1 of Faecousia sp. Taxonomy (GTDB): domain Bacteria; phylum Bacillota; class Clostridia; order Oscillospirales; family Oscillospiraceae; genus Faecousia. Next base: position 4,505 of record JAZRCU010000029.1, on the reverse strand, counting down.
GACGAGTCCTTCGTTGGTGCTGTAGTCATGGACTACTACAACCACATTTCTGCTAACTACGCTGCTCCTTATGGCGAGATCCTGGCTGATGCTGCTTACGAAGGCGCTGAGTTTACCGGCGAGCTGTATGCTGACGACCATGTTACCAGTGCTGGTAACGGCTTCCAGCAGTTCAACATTGGCATGCCTCTGATCGTTCCCATTGAGGAAGGCAAGCTGCAGATCGCTAGCGGTGTTGTTCTGTCCAATGCTGAGGGCGTGACATTCTATCAGAATGCTGCTGATGCTGTGGATGCATATCAGTCTGGCGATGTTATTAAGCCTGTTTCCAATCTGCCTGTTGACATTGCTCTGGTTGAGGGCGACTACATTATCGATACCAACGGCAATACTGTTAACCTGACTGGTAGCGGTAATGTCATCGGTATTGACTCTGTGAACAAGTCTGGCAAGGCTGCTGGTTCCGTGAACTACACTGGCGATGAAATCACCTTCGAGGCAGTTGCAACTGTTGATGGTGACTCCTACGTCGCAATTGTTCTCGATACCATTGCCTCCTTCCACCACGTAGGCATGGACATCACTAAGGTAACCCTGCGTACCGGCAATGCTGGTATCTTCTACAAGGGCCAGTGGACCTGCGATAAGGAACTGGAAGCTTACCTGAAGAACAATGACTACCTGGAGTTCGGTGTTGTTGTAAGCACCACCGACATGCCTGAGGTTGACTTCGCTACTGAGAACACTGAGGGCGAAACTCCCAACCTGTACAGCGCATACGGTGTAGGCGCATTCGAGCGTGGCGTCGAAAAGACTGGCGTTTGTGTTACCAACATCATGAAGGCAACCAACGATCCTGTTGACAATGCTGCTAACTGTGCTCGCGCTATCTACGCTCGTGCATACCTGTACCTGGGCGATGGCAACTACATTGTTGGCGGTACCGGCGCTGAGCTGAACCTGCTGGATGTTGCAAAGAGAATTGACAACGCTCTGGTTGAAAATTCTGATTTTGCTACCGAGGGCAACCGTGCAGCTCTTGAGCTGATGAATGATTTCTATGGTACTTGGAAGGATCTGGGTCTGAAGGATGCTAAGGATGCATATGCTGAGCCCTTCGCAGTCATCTTCCAGGATACTGATGCACCTGTAGAAGGTTAATTTGGAGAATGAGGTGATTATGATGAAAGAACTTTATATTTCTCCTGAGGCTACTTTGGTAGGCTTTATTGCAAGCCAGAACATGGCTGACATCGAAATCGATTGGGAAGCTATGGATCCCGCCGTCGTTGAAGGCGCTGGCATGGGCAGCGGCTCCGATATCGAAGTCCCTGTTTAATTTGCGACTTATTAAGAAATCCCCCCAACCTCGGTTGGGGGGATTTTGTGTGGCGCGTAAGCTCCGGCCCAGTCCAACATATTTGATAAGCTGAATAAGCAAAAAAGGTGTTGCCTTTTGCAACACCCTAACATAATCAGCATATCATATAATATTTTCCATGTCAATCATTAGTAGGTAAAATTGCATAAATTCTATTTCTTGCACAAATGAAACTTGTGTAATTTGTACAATGTTGCCACTTGTAAAACTGTAAAATCTATGATATTCTATAGTCACAAGGAGGAGATACCAATGTACTAGGAAATCACTTCCAACAAAGATCGGTTTCCATCCTTAAGAAACGCTGCATAATTTAGTTCAGAAGGAAGGCAAGTGTAAGTAACCTTATAGGACAAGATCCTATCTCTGAAAAGAAGAACTGCAGTAAAAGAGTTCGTTGATCATATAAATTCAAGTTAGTAGAACAATACGTAGAGCAAGAAGCATAAGAATGAATATGATGAACTGAATTGTGGGCAAATCATAAGGAGTAAATGCGAAACCGGTGCGATAGCTTTCTTAGAAATTTCATTCTCACACAAAAGGGCATCCCACTAAAGGGACAAAAAATGGCAAATGTAGTGAATGAGGATCAAAAAGGCAAAGAAAAGCAAATCGCATAACCTGTAGAAATGTGAGGTTAACCAAATGATGTTAGATACCAAGAGTGAACAGAAATGACCCTTGACTGAAAGATACCGAAGATCAAAACGGTTCAGTCAAGGGTCATTTCTTTTTTTATGCCCTCTGGGTATAAAAAATAGGCGCATCTGCGCCCAACACTATTATTATAAATCAAATTGACTTTGCTTGTCAATGTGCAAATGAATCTAAGATATGAAATCTACCCATTGCACAAATCAGAACCTCATATTTTGTATAGGATTGCCACTTGCGAAGGCACGATTCCTGTGATATATTATAGATACCAAGAGAACACAAAAACAGGTAAGAAACCTGGAGGTGCCGAGGATAAGCACCAGTTAAAAGAAAGGAAGGTAACCATAGATGATAGAGCCCAAGAGTTTTTGGAAATGACCTTCGACCGGAAGAAGTAAAGGGTCGAAGGTCATTTCCTTTTTGCTGGCTTTATCCATTTATGGAAATGCGTATGGATCATCAGGAAAAGGCCGCCCAGCTCTTTGTCAGCGGCTATAATTGTGCCCAGGCAGTTGCCGGGGCATTTAGCGATGTTACAGGGATCAGCCTGGAGCAAAGCTGCAAAATGGTGTCCGGTTTTGGCGGCGGTATGGGTCGGATGCGCGAGGTCTGCGGCGCAGTCAGCGGTATGGTGTTTGTATTAAGCACCCTTTACGGCTATGAAACCCCGGATCCCGAAGCCCAGAAGAATATCTATGCCTGTGTACAGGATCTGGCTGAGAAATTCCGTCAGGAATGTGGCACCATTATTTGCCGGGATCTTCTGTCAAATCCTCCCAGCGATCCGGCGCCCACACCCCGGGATGCAGAGTTTTATAAGGTGCGTCCCTGTGCCAGATTTGTGATGCTGGCAGCAAGGCTTTTAGATGAATATATTGCCTCTAGGGGCTAAAAGAAATCCGCAACAGATTTATCTGTTGCGGATTTTTGATTATAAAAGTCGAATATGATTTTCTTTGCAAATACGAAGGGTGTCCTCATCCCACAGGCTGGTCTGCACCTCGCCAATGTGGGCGCAGCCGATCAGCAGCATACACAGCCGGCTCTGGCCGATGCCGCCGCCGATGGTAAGGGGCAGCTTGCCGGATAAGAGCATTTTGTGGAAGGGAAGCTCTCTGCGGTGGTCACAATTTGCGGTCTTTAGCTGGTGATCCATGGCCTCAGGGTCCACGCGAATACCCATAGAGGAGATCTCGAAAGCAATGCCTAACAGATCGTTCCAGAAGATAATGTCACCGTTTAAGTTCCAATCGTCATAGTCGGGGGCTCGGTTGCCGTGGGGCTTACCGGAAGCCAAGGGCGCACCGATCTTCATGATGAACACAGTCTTATGTTCTTTGGTAAAGACGTACTCTCTTTCTTCCGGGGTCAGCTGGGGATACAGATCCTCCAGCTCCTGGGTGGTGATAAAAGTAACCTCTCGGCACAATGTCACACCGATCTGGGGGAATGCAGCCTTTAAGGCATCACTGGCATCGCAGATCACGTTTACGATGTTCTTAACTGTTTCTTTTAAGTAGCTTTCGGTCCGATCCTCAGCAGCGATGATACGTTCCCAGTCCCACTGGTCTACGTAGATACTGTGAATATTGTCCAGTTCCTCATCCCGGCGGATGGCGTTCATATCGGTGTACAGGCCTTCGTGCATGCCGAAGCCATATTTATCCAGCGCCAGCCGCTTCCATTTTGCCAGAGAGTGAACAACCTGTCCTTCCTGACCGGTGGCAGGGATGTCAAAGCTGACGGCCCGTTCCTTGCCGGTCAGATCATCGTTCAGGCCTGAGCCTGTGTGCACAAACAAAGGGGCAGATACACGCTTTAATTGCAGATTCTCAGTAAATTCCTTTTGGAATATCTCTTTTGTCAGAGCGATCGCCCGCTGCAGATCATAACTGCTTAATACAGGCCGATAGCCATGAGGGATGATAACGCGATTCATAACCAGCCTCCTGGGAATGGAAATTTTCCGTTATTGTACCATAGTTTTCGGGGTAAATCAACTGCAAATGTGCGAAAAACAGGTACTTGCGAAGTGTCCGGAGGATAGGCAAGAAGCACATAGTATAGTTCTACGCATCGCTCTTGGGTCACCTCCAGCCATGGGCCGTTATCAACGCGCACAAAGCGGTGGTTTGCTTGTTGATAGGATTTGGTGCGCCCGTCAGCAAAGGTTAGCTCCAGAGTAAACACGTGACGCAGAGGCGTAGGGGGCTCGTGACGGCCAAAGTGCAGTTGAGGCAGCTCCAATCCCCGTAGATAGACAAGGATACCCTGTATCTTTTCCTCGGTGTGATATTGGCCTAGTGCTTCTTCGTTGTAGGTAACTGTAACATTGGTCACGATGCGGCTTTGGGGTGGATTTTCTTTTTGACAGCCGGCAAGAAGACAGCAAATCAGCGCTGTAAATACAATTAGATTTCGTTTCATATTCTTCACCTGACATTAGCTTTTCACTAAGGGCAAA
>JAZRCU010000028.1:0-4173 GCA_045659965.1 Faecousia sp. | reverse complement strand
CCATCGCAATCTCCCTGATACGTTACCGAAAAAACAAAACCCACCCCTGTTGTGTTTTTATGGAAATTCCCATATTTATAAAGGAGGAAGCCGCTATGAATTTAATCATTGAGCAACTTAAAGAAAGAGAATCCGTCCGGGTCTTTACAGACCGGCCCATTACCCCCGAGGAAACCACCGCCATTTTAGAAGCTGCCGTCAATGCCCCCACCGCCGGCAATCAGCAGCTTTACACCATTATCCACGTCACAGATCCTAATCTCAAAACCCAGCTGGCAGAAAGCTGCGACCACCAGCCCTTCATCGCCCAAGCCCCTCTGGTACTGGTGTTCTGTGCCGACTGCCGAAAGTGGTATCAGGCTTTTCGTGCCTTTGACTGTGACCCCAGAAACCCCGGTGTGGGAGATCTGATGCTGGCCATCAGCGACACCAACATCGCCGCCCAGAATGCGGTGGTGGCGGCCCACTCCCTTGGGATCGGCTCTTGCTACATTGGCGATATTATGGAAAATGCCGAGACCCAGAGAAAGCTTTTAAATTTGCCGGAATATGTGTTCCCGGCAGCCATGCTGGTCTTTGGCTATCCAGCAAAGAGCCAGCTGGAACGGGAAAAGCCGCCCCGCTGCGCACTTGCCCACACCGTCCACGAAAACGGCTATCGGGAAATGGAGAAGGAAGAACTGCAGGAAATGTTCTCCTGTAAAACCGGTATCAAAAGCTTCGACGAATGGATCAAGGCCTTCTGTAACCGCAAATACAATTCTGATTTCTCCCGGGAAATGACCCGGTCTGTGGAAGTATTTTTGCAAGATTTCCAAAAATAAAGAAATTCCCATCCTTTTGGATGGGAATTTTTTATATTTTCCCACTTAAGCGGATTTTATAGGAAAATTTTGTTGCTTTTTGAAGAAACAAGATGTACAATACAAAACAAAACCAACTAGGAGAGATGAAAAATGCAAGCAATTTTAGACTTTTTCAGCGGCCCTCTGAACACCGTAGCCTGGATGTATATCCTGCTGCCTTGCGTTGCAGTAGGCGGCATCTTCTTTACCATCCGTAACCGGGGTATTCAGTTTGGTAAATTCGGCTATGCCATGAAAAACACCATTGGCAAGGTCTTTCAAAAGCAGACCGCCGGGAAAGGTGCAGTGACCCCCTTCCAGGCCGTGACCACTGCCCTGGCTGCCACCGTTGGCACCGGCAATATCATTGGCACCAGCCAAGCCATCGCCATGGGCGGTTACGGCGCTATCTTTTGGCTTTGGATCGCTGCGCTGCTGGGTATGATCATCAAGTACTGCGAAGTCACCCTGTCTGTCAAATACAGACAAAAGAATGACAAGGGCGACTGGGTAGGCGGTCCTATGTACTACATCACCAACGGCATGGGCAAAAACTGGAAATGGCTGGCAATTCTCTTTGCCGTGTTTGCCGTGCTTGCTTCTTTTGGCATTGGCAACCTATCTCAGGCCAATAGCATCTCCGGCTCTGTAAATAACGCTATTACCGCTTTCATTCCGTCCGCTGCCAACAGTCGGGACATTATTAATCTGGTGGTGGGCATTATTCTGGCCATCATCTGCGCCGTTTCCTTGCTGGGCGGCATTCAGCGCATCGGTAAGATCACAGAACTGCTGATCCCCTTTATGAGCATTTTCTACATCCTTTGCACATTGCTTGTGATCGGTTTGAATATCGGCAACATCGGTCAGACCTTCAAGAATATTTTTGTTGGTGCATTTACTCCCCAAGCCGTTTGCGGCGCGGCTTGCGGCATTGCCATTAAGGAAGCCCTTGTCTGGGGCTTAAAGCGCAGCGCCTTTTCCAATGAAGCAGGCCTTGGCTCTGCCGGTATCGCCCACGCTGCTGCCGACACCGATAGCCCCGTAAAACAGGGTCTTTACGGCATCTTCGAGGTCTTTGCTGACACTTTGGTGATCTGCACCCTCACCGGCTTGACCATCGTTATGAGCGGCATTCCCATCGAATTCGGCAAAAGCGTCAACTCCGAGCTGATCACTGCGGCCTTTGCAACCCTCTTTGGCAATCAGTTTGCCTCTTTGTTTGTTGCCATCGCGCTGCTGCTGTTCGCTTTCTCCACCATTATGGGTTGGTCCTTGTATGGAACACGCTGCGTAGAGTATCTGTTGGGCACAAAAGTTTCCAAGGTCTATCAGATCATCTTCTCCTTGATGATCATTGTAGGCACTACCACCTCTTTGGAAGTAGCATGGAATTTGGCTGACACCTTCAACGGCTTAATGGCGATCCCCAACTTCATCGCTCTGTTCGCCCTGTCCGGCGTTGTAGCAAAGCTGACCCGTGAGCATTTTGCAAGAGAATCCCATCAGCTGAAAAAATAATTTCCACAAAAAAAGAACTCCCATCTTGGGAGTTCTTTTTTTGTCATTTTTCTGCCTGCTCCAAAAGAAACTGCTGATATCTCCGGGAAATAGCCATGGTGTCCTTTAGAAACTCCACATAATAGCTCCGCAAGATCTCATCTTCTACCCGGGCAGCGCCGTTTCGGATCACCGCTTCTTCCCGCTGCTGATCTAAAATAGGCAGACTATGCTCCTTTTTATACTGAGCAACCATCTGGACTGCCTGCATCCGTTTCACAAACAGATCTGCCATCTGGCTGTCCACATCATTTATGATCTGTCTGGCTTCTTGTAAAAGATCCATATCTCATTCTCCTTTATAAAGATCCGCAAGCTTTTTAAAAGCCGGCAGGCTGCGACGGATCTGATCTGTTGTGACGCAATAAGCGATCCGCACATAGCCGGGGCAGCCAAAGCTATCCGCCGGCACGAAAAGCAGATCAAAGGCTTTGGCCTTTTCGCAGAAAGCTGCCGCATCGGGCTCCGGGGATTTTAAGAACAAATAAAATGCGCCGTCGGGATACACCGCCTCAAAGCCATACTCTGTCAAAGCGTTATAAAGCAGCTTCCTGTTTTCATCATAGACAGAAATATCTGCCGTTGCGCCCAAGCACTTTTTCACCAGCTGCTGGAACAAACTGGGCGCGCAGATATAACCCAAAGCTCTGCCTGCACCGCAGATCGCAGCAAAGACCGCATCTGCTCCCTCTGCTTCCGGGGACACCAGAATATAGCCGATCCGCTCTCCCGGCAGGGATAGGGATTTACTGAAAGAATAACACACGATGGTATTTTTATAATACTTGGGGAAATAGGCAACCACAGTATCCCCGTAAACGATTTCCCGGTAAGGCTCGTCGGCGATTAAGTAAATGGGATGGCCGTATTCCTTCTCTTTCCGGGTCAGGATCCGGCAGAGTTCTTCCACGCTCTTCTCATTCAGCACCACTCCGGTGGGATTGTTAGGGGAGTTGACCACCACCGCCTTGGTATGAACATTGATCGCATCCTCCAAAGCCTTGGGATCTAACTGGAATGTCCCTTCCTGACAATTCACCGCCACAAACTTCGCCCCGGCCTGTTCTGCAAACACCCGGTACTCCGGAAAATACGGGGCAAGGACAATCATCTCATCGTCCGCTTCCGTTAAGGCGGTCATGGTAATGGCCAGAGAAGCGGCTGCGCCAACGGTCATATAAACAAGCTCTGCCCGGGCAGCAAAATCAAAGGTCTTTTGCACATACTGGGCAACGGCCTTTCGTACCTGCATATCTCCGGGGGCAGAGGTGTATGCATGCAGCTGCTGGGCAGGGGTATTGGTCAAAAGATCGCAAAGGGTGTCTGTCACCACTTGGGGGGCAGGCACGTTGGGGTTGCCTATGCTAAAATCAAAGACATTTTCCTCTCCGATCTGCGCTTTTCTTTGACTGCCATATTCTGCAATATCCCGGATCACAGACCGATCCTGTCCCAATGACAGCATTTTTTCAGAAACCATAAGCTCTCTCCTAAGCAAGAATTCCGGGCGCGCTGCAGCCCTCTGAAGCGCTTTCGACCAGCGCTCTGTGCGATATTTTTATTATAACACATCCTTTGCATTTTTCCACCAAAGATATTACCGAAATACACCCTTATTTTACAATATTTTACATAAAAATTCTTCCAAAAGCCTTGCAATACCTAAAATATATGATATGGTATATAAGTGTAGAGAGGGTGTTCTTCCTCTCTACCTGTGAAATTATCATATTTGTATGGAGGAATACAAAAATGGCAAAAGAACCGA
>JAZRCU010000027.1:0-3857 GCA_045659965.1 Faecousia sp. | reverse complement strand
ACGGGTGATTTTTATTGGCAACTCCTACACCCACTATGGTAACTGCGTGATCACAAAAGGGGTGCAGATCCAAGATCAGGCCCAGCGGGATAACGATCCGGGTTATTTTTATCAAATTTGCCGCAGACAGGGGGCAAAGGTGCATGTGACCAACTGGACTTATGGCACCCATAGTCTGGAAGATTTGTTTGGCGGCAACTGTGCTGCCGGCAAGGGCTGCGACGGCGTCAACCATAAGTATTTTTTAAAAGATGCTTATTATGATTATGTCTTTTTGCAGGAGCATACCGGCTCGGATATCGGCCCGGCGGATTTGCTGGTCAATGTGGATCGGGCGGTTGCTTTCTTCCGGGAGGCAAATCCGGATGTAAAGGTGATTTTGCTGGTGCAGCACCGGATCTATGATGCCAATTACCAGACCAACCGTACATGGCTGCCCTTCTTGAAAGAAATTGCCAATAAGGGCATCCAGATCGTGGAATGGGGCGCATTGGTAGAAGACGTAATTCAGGGCAAGGCCGTGGTAGAAGGCGGTCAAATGACATATAACCGCAATAGCTTTATTGTGGATCAAAGTGAAATTGACGGCTATCACCAGAACATGCTATCAGGTTACATCACCGCCCAGATGGCTTATAGCGCCATTACCGGAGAGTCTGCACAGGGTATGCCTTATGATTTTTGCACCAATAGTGCGATCCACAACAAGTTTAGCACAACAGCCTATGAGGCAAACCACTACACAAGAAGCGGCACCAATATGGCAAGCATTTTTGCTTCCTCTGCAGATATGGCAGGCTTGCAGAAGCTGATGGATCAATATCTTGCTGAAAATCGGTATTTGACCTATTGAGCGGTAGCCTTGCAGAGACAGGAAACTAGTTGCAAAAAAGTTGTAAAATTTGTATAATAAAAGGGCAATCTATAAAAAGAGGTAGGCTATGGCAAAGCTATATTTCAAATACGGAGCGATGGGCTCCAGTAAGACAGCGCAGGCGCTGATCACCCAGTATAATTACGAAGAAAATGGGCTAAAGGTGTGGCTGTTAAAACCCAGCGCCGATACCCGGGATGGGGAGCATGTGCTTCGCAGCCGGATCGGCTTGTCTGCACGGGTGGATATTGTAGATCCTGAAAAGGATGTGCTTGCTTGGTTTGAGGACCAGAAGAAAGGCGCATGCGATGTGATCATCGTGGACGAATGTCAGTTTATGACCGAGGCGCAGATCGACCAGCTTCGGGCCATTGTTAATGAATATGATATTCCTGTGATGTGCTTTGGCTTGCGGACGGATTTCCAGACGAAACTATTTCCCGGCAGCCGTCGGCTCATGGAGGTGGCGGACACCTTCCAGGAGATCAAGACCATTTGTGACTGCGGTGCAAAGGCTACCGTCAATGCCAGAATTAGCGGTGATGGCTACATTGTCACCGAGGGCGCACAGGTGATGCTGGGCGGTAACGATAGCTACATTGCCATGTGCCACAGATGTTGGGTTCGTGGCATCCGGGAACATAAAAAGATCACACTTCATAAATAAGGGGAGATACCTATGGAACTAAAAGAAATTTTAAGCAAATGCGATCATACTTTGTTGGGTCAGGCAGCTACTTGGGCCGAGATCAAAGCCATCTGTGATGACGGCATGAAATATCAGACAGCCTCTGTTTGTATTCCTGCTTCCTTTGTAAAACAGGCCAAGGAATATGTAGGCGAAAAGTTGGCGATTTGCACAGTTATCGGCTTCCCCAACGGCTACTCCACCACTAAGGCAAAGTGCTTTGAGGCTGCTGACGCGGTAGCCAACGGCGCTGACGAGGTGGATATGGTCATTAACATCGGCTGGGCCAAGGATGGCAAGTGGCAGGAACTAGAAGAGGAGATCCGCCAAATTAAGGCCAGCTGCCAAGGTAAGATCCTGAAGGTTATCATTGAAACCTGCCTGCTCACCGACGAGGAAAAGATCGCCATGTGCGGTGTAGTCACCCGTGCCGGGGCAGACTTTATTAAGACATCCACCGGCTTCTCCACCGCTGGTGCATCCTTTGCCGATGTAGAACTTTTTGCAAAGCATGTAGGAGAAAATGTGCAGATCAAGGCAGCCGGTGGTATTTCCAGCCTTCAGGATGCAGAAGAACTCATCCGTCTGGGTGCCACCCGTCTGGGTACATCCCGGATCGTGAAGGTGGCCAAGGCTATGGAAGCTGGTCAGGAAGCGAAAAACGACGGCAGCTATTAAGGAGGAAACCGTTATGTTTAAAACACCTACCCCGCATATTTCTGCAGCTCCTGGAGATTTCGGCAAAACTGTGCTGATGCCCGGCGATCCCTTGCGGTCTAAGTTTATTGCAGAAAACTTTTTGGAAAATCCTGTGCTTGTGAACAACGTTCGCGGTGTTCAGGGTTACACCGGCACTTATAAGGGCGTGAAGGTATCTGTTATGGCTTCCGGTATGGGTATGCCTGCCATCGGTATCTACTCCCATGAGCTTTACAACGGCTACGGTGTAGAGAATATTATCCGCGTAGGCTCTGCCGGATCTATTCAGGAAAATATCGACCTTTACGATCTGGTCATCGCCCAAGGCGCATGCACCGATTCTAACTTTGCCCATCAGTTCCATGTGCCCGGCACTTTTGCTCCTATTGCATCTTTCGAGCTGCTCAGCGCAGCGGTGGAAGCTGCCAAAGAAAATGGCGCTACCTACCATGTAGGCAACGTGAACTCCTCTGATGTGTTCTATGGCGACCATGCTTTAGTGCCTGAGGGCTTAGACAGCCTGTACGGCCTGAAGAAGATGGGCGTTATGGCTTTGGAAATGGAAGCTGCTGCTCTGTATATGAATGCGGCTCGGTACGGCAAGCGTGCACTTTGCATCTGTACCATCTCTGATCACGTGCTCAAGGGCGTGGAAACTACCTCCGAGGAGCGGCAGACTGCCTTTACGACTATGATGAAGGTTGCGCTGGATGTGGCAGTAAAAATGGAGAAATAACCTATGAAACGGGTATTTTTGATTGTTTTGGACTCCTTTGGCATTGGCGCTATGGCAGACAGCCCTAAGTTTGGGGATGTGGGGGTAAACACTCTTGCTTCTTGCGCCGCCTCTGGAAAACTGGATGTTCCCAATATGGTGAGGTTTGGCCTTGGCAATATTGCCGGGGTGGATTGTCTTCCTAAGACTAAGACCCCGGAGGGCGCATACGGCCGGATGGCAGAAGCCTCTCAGGGTAAGGACACCACCATTGGCCATTGGGAGATCGCCGGCATCGTATCGGCAGATCCTCTGCCCACCTATCCGGAGGGTTTTCCGGAGGAGGTGCTAAAGCCTTTCCGGGAACAGACTGGACGGGGCGTGCTGGCCAATGCCCCTTGGTCCGGAACTCAGGTGTTGGAAGAGTTTGGTAAGCAGCACATGGAAACCGGAGATCTGATCGTATATACCTCCGCTGACTCTGTGTTTCAGGTGGCGGCCCATGAGGATATCGTTCCGCCGGAGCAGCTTTATGAATACTGCCGCATCGCCCGGAAGATCCTACAGGGCAAGCACGGTGTAGGTCGGGTCATTGCCCGCCCCTTTGTAGGCGAGCCCGGCAGCTTTAAGCGCACCTCTAACCGCCATGATTTCTCTTTAGAGCCTCCCAAGGCAACCTTGCTGGATGCCGTAAAGGCGGCAGGAAAAGACAGCATTGCCGTAGGCAAGATCTATGATATTTTTGCCGGCCGAGGCACGACAGAACATGTGTACAACACCTCCAATGCCAACGGCATGGAGCATGCAGACACCTACGCGGCCAAGGACTTTTCCGGCCTGTGCTTTGTGAATTTGGTGGACTTTGATATGGTGTTTGGCCA
>JAZRCU010000026.1:0-3838 GCA_045659965.1 Faecousia sp. | reverse complement strand
CTTAGGGGCAAACAGATTATGAGGAACGGGACGCATGTTCTTGTAGTCCTCGCACATATCTGCAATCCGGTTGGGATTTGTCACAACCACCTCGTATGCCTTCTCTTCTCCAAGGTAGGAGAATTCCTGAAGCATATCATCCGTGGTACGGAAATACAGAGGGTTATCCTTGTCGCAATCGTCAAAGCCCTTGGTCGCCAACAAAATATGGCGGAAGATCTCATCTTCGGGATTGAGGAAATGCACGTCACCTGTTGCACAAACAGGCTTATTCAGCTCCTCACCCAACCAGACAACCTTACGGTTAAAGTTACGCAGATCCTCCATATCCTTTGCCATGCCCTTTTCCAGCATAAATCGGTTATTGGCCAAGGGCTGGATCTCCAGATAGTCATAAAAGGAAGCGATACGCTTCAGTTCATCATCGCTTTTACCGTCTAAGATTGCTTGGAACAACTCGCCTGCCTCACAGGCAGAGCCAATAATCAAGCCCTCTCGCAGACGGATCAGCTCAGACTTAGGCATTCTGGGTACACGCTTAAAATATTTCAGGTTAGAGTCAGAAACCAAATGATACAGGTTGCGAAGACCCACCTGATTTTTTGCGAAGATAATAATATGACGGGCGCGGCGTTCTCCGATACGGCCCTTAGAGCGCAAACCCTCCATGGCGGCGTTGACCTGCTGCAGATGGTCTAGGCCCATATCTGCAAGCTTATCAATAAATCGTGCCATGATCATGCCGCAGATCACTGCATCATCCGCTGCCCGGTGATGCTGAAACTCCGGCAAACTCAAAGCGTTTGCCACCACGTCCAGCTTAAATTTGCTCAACTCCGGCATCAGGTTTTGCGCCAAAATCAAGGTGTCCGCAGAGGTCAGGGTATAGGAAATTCCCTGACGCTCACATTCTGCCCGAATAAATCCGGTGTCAAAATCCGCGTTGTGGGCAACCAAGGGGCGTTCTCCCACAAACTCCAAAAACTTGGGCAACACCTCTTCGATCTTTGGCGCACCCACAAGCATTGCATCGGTAATACCGGTAAGCTCCACGATTCTTTGTTCCAGCTTGCGGCCGGGATCTACAAAGGTCTGGAAGCGGTCGATTTCTTCACCGTTTTGCATGCGGACTGCACCGATCTCAATGATCCGGTCATTTTTAGAAGATAAACCGGTAGTCTCCAAGTCAAAGGCCACATATTCCCCGTCAAAGGGCATATCCCGGTCGCCATGTACCACGATCCGGTCATCCACATCATTGACGTAATAGCCCTCACAGCCATACAAGACCTTAATAACCTCGTCTGTACCGGCAACCTTCGGCGCACCCTTCCAATCCTCGATGGTATGCAGCGCATCTGTAAAGGACTGCACACAGCCATGGTCCGTAATGGCAATGGCGCGATGCCCCCAGGCAGCCGCCTGTTTGATGGCATCCTTGGTATTGGTCAGCGCATCCATATTACTCATAGACGTATGTAAATGCAGCTCCACACGCTTACCGTTTTGGGCAGTATCCTGCCGTTTTTCCATGACACCCGGCATAATGTTATTAGGCCGGAGCACCATTTCATTATCGAACTGATTGATCATCAGCCGACCTTGCACACGGATCACAGAGCCAACCTTGATATTTTCCAAGATGGGCTTTGCTTCATTATTTTCCATAAACCGATTAACTCTCACAGAGCTTCGGTTATCTGTCATATCAAAATTAATGACCCAAGCATTGCGCTTTTTCAGTTCTTTATGCTCAACACTAAAGACTCTGCCTTCCACGATCACGCTGCCAAGATCCAATGTAACTGTATCCATAGGAACAGCCTTGCCCTTAAAAGGCTTGCCATAGATCGCGCCGTTTTCCTGCTGGCTGGCAGTTTCTTTCTTCGGCACATAATTCGCTTTGGGCAGATCCCGGATCATAGCGCCCCGGAGCTTTTCCATAGCGTCAAATAAGGCTTGTCCTTCCAGATGCTCCCCTACCTCAATTTCAATAGAAACCTTGGTAGAAAAACGCTCCTGCAGATCATTACATACCTTCGGGACACTCTCCATAAGAACATCCTTGCCATTGGCCTTCAGGGCAATGGTCAAAGTAGTCCCCTCCCATTGCCAATTCGCCCCAGCCAGTACGCCTCTTGCCATAGAGTTGTAGCCTACAAACAATTCCATTAGATCTTCAGGATCCATCTGATTTAATTGATCTGCAGGATGTGTCGCAGTCAATTCCATACCACGCAGACCATAGCATTGGCAGATCTCTTGGGCTGCCTGATCAAGAAGCCGCTGCGGAATGTAGCGATCAGAGTGAACAGCTACGCAGATCCGACGGGTAGCCGGATCAATATCTGCAGCAACCACGGCCGCCTGGTCCAAAACTTGCGTAAGCTGGGCCGGCGGCTGGTATTGGGCAAACATATTCAAGAAGCGGATTTGTTCACTCATAATTTCCCTCAAAGGTTCTCAATTCTCTTTAGTAATGCAGGCAATAGCTGATCGTAAGGCAACTTTTCGATCTGCACACCTTTTTCAAATAGCATGCCGCAGTCATCGCCGCCGGCAATGCCAATATCTGCCTCCCGGGCCTCTCCCGGACCGTTGACAATACAACCCATTACCGCCACAGTAATCGGCTTATCACAGTCTTTTAGAGCCTCATCCACCTGATTTACAAGGCCGATCAGGTCAATCTGTGTACGGCCGCAGGTGGGGCAAGAAATAATATTTACGCCCTCTTTTCGAAGTCCGGCAGCTTTTAAAATATCCTTGGCTGCATAGACCTCCTCTACCGGGTCATCGGTCAAGCTCACGCGAATGGTATCGCCAATGCCGTCTAACAGCAAAGCGCCAATGCCCATTGCAGACTTCATCAGTCCCATCCGGACAGGTCCAGTCTCCGTCACACCGATATGTAACGGATAATCACACTTAGAACGGAAAAGCCGGGCCGCTTCCACCATGGTCGGCACTGTGGAAGATTTCATAGACACACAAGTATCGTAAAAACCAAACTTTTCTAGAAGCGCAATATGTTCGAAAGCGCTTTCCACCAAAGCCTGCGCGGTGGGATGGCCATACTTTTCCAAAAGCTTTTTGTCTAAACTGCCGCCATTGACACCGATACGAATAGGGATCTTCCGTTCCTTACAGACAGAAACCACCGCCTCCACCCGATCTTCTCCACCGATATTACCGGGATTGATTCGGATCTTGGAAGCACCACCTTCAGCCGCTGCAATGGCCAGCTTATAATCAAAATGGATATCTGCTACCAAAGGCAGGGGCGACTGTTTGCAAATTTCACCAAAGCACTTGGCCGCTTCCATATTGGGAACTGCCAAACGGACGATCTGGCAACCGGCAGCTTTCAACGCTTCGATCTGGGCAAGACATCCGGAAATATCCGTTGTCTTTGCATTGAGCATAGACTGAATGGCAACCGGAGCGCCACCACCAATGGGAACGCCGCCAACCAGAATCTGTCTTGTCATATCCGTCACCTCGTAAAAATGGTAAAAATATCTTTAAACATAACAATTGCCATCAAAACCAGCAATAACACCATACCCATGCCATGGATATAGCCTTCGATCTTGGGATTGATCTTTTTCTTTGTAACTGCTTCCACACCGGTTGTCAGCAACAAGGATAGTGCTCGACCGCCATCCAACGCAGGTATCGGCAACAAATTCATAACTGCCAAATTAATAGCAACAAAACCACCAAAGTATAACAAGTTTAGCATTGCATCTGTGGCAGTTTCTGAGGATTCAGCTGTATCTGCCATGATCTGCACGATCCCGATAGGGCCGGACAGGTCTTGAAATCCCGCCTGCCC
>JAZRCU010000025.1:0-2236 GCA_045659965.1 Faecousia sp. | reverse complement strand
CCCCTTATGCGATAGGTGCAATCGGACGCGCCATACATAAATACCGCCATTCGTCGGCGATATGATCTTCTCCGGTGGTGTCCAAATCCTCCGGCTTTGCATTGTCGTAGCTCAAGGTGGGTAGCGTCCGGATAAAATGACGGCAGGTGTCAAAAATGTAGCACCGGGCATAGCCGTTTTCGTCAAACTGCAGCCGATAGTGACATTGCATCCAGCCCGGCAGCCGCTGATGATCACCGGGGGTAAAATAGATGCCGTATTTCATGGCGGTGTCGGCAATGCTCTCACCCCGGGAAGCATCCCAGATGGCCGGGTCTGCCACCCCCAAGATCCGCTTGCCCTTGAGCCACGGGTGGGTGCGCTCCATTTCTGCGATCTGGGCAAATTGGGTCTCCGGTGTCCATTTCACACCCTCGTCAGGGGTGTCGGTGCAGCCGTAAAGCTCCAAAATGCGGTACATAACCCCCTCCGGGTCAATGGCCCACCAGCCACAGGAAAAGGGCTTGGCATAGCCAAAATCGTAGCTGCGGTAGATCTGCCAATGCTTTTTTGGCCCTGTGGCAAGGTCAAAGGGGGCGATCACATGGGTGAAGCGGCCTTGGCTCTTGGCATCTTCCAAAGATAGGCCGATCTTTTCACAGGCAGCTGGGTCGGGGCTGGTGCGAAATTCCTCAAAAAACTGCCCCTCGAACAAGTCCCAGCAGCCGTAAAGCCAAGCCTTTTTTAATTTCTCCGGCAAGCTCTCCAACTGCTTGATATACTCCGGCTGGGTGGCCATGAGGGCGGGATTGTCCGTCACCAGACTTTGAATGAACACATACTCCTCCGGGTCCTCTCCCGGGGCAAACTGCCTGTCAATAAACAGCCTTTTGATATAGCCATGCCCCCGGCCACCGGGGTTACAGGTGTAATAGACCCGTTTGGGAAAATCGTTGACACCCCGCAGACAGGCGGTGATGGTTTTCATCTGAAAGGGGGTCAGTTGGGTGGCCTCGTCTAAAAAGATCACATCGTACTCCACACCTTGCAGCCGATCTAAATCGCTATCCTTTGCGCAGTAGGAAAACTGAATAATAGAGCCATTTGGAAACTCCAAAAGCTTCTCCTTATCCCGATACACCGCAATGTCTTTTAGTTCTGTTTTAAGTATTCGCACGTGGTTATTTTGCAGCTCCGGATAGGTGCGCCGCACAATGAGGATCCGGATGCCGTCATACCGCAGCGCCAGCAGTTTTGCCTTGGTCCGCACCGCCCAGCTCTTGCCGCCGCCCCGAGCGCCCCCGAAAGCCACGTGCCGGGCCTTGGCGCTTAGAAACTTACGCTGCTTGTCCGAGGGTCTTTGAATATGTAATATCTTCTCCATCAGCTGCTAAGCCTCTGTAAGGCCTCCTCCAAGCGCACCTGCAGCACCTCTTTCTGGCTCGATGCCGGGTCTTTTAACATCTGGATGTCCTTGATGTCCTTCATGGTGGCACTCATATGCTTTAATCCCTGAGGGGTCAACTCCCCGGTTTCCAAAAGCAGCTGCAGCTTGTCCATCACCCGGTCAGCCAATGCCCACAATTTTTCTAATCGTTCCTTCTCGTTCATAATCATTCCTTCCTACGTGGAGCGTTATTAGTGGACAGTGGACAGTGGATAGTGGATAGTGAAGGTGTCGGCTTCGCCGACCTATTTAAATCATTTCCGAAGGAAATACCACAACTGTCAACTGTCAACTATAAACTTTCCACTAAATAAGCCCTACTCGCTCATAATCTTCTCAATGGCTTTCAGTTCCGCCTCGCCCAAAAGTCCCGACGCCCCCTTAGGGGTTTGATCTTCTTTCCTGGGCAGCTCATCCTCCCACCGCCGCTCCTGTAACCAAGTGGCCGGATTAGGAATGTAAATGCCCCCATCTTGTTGCCACTGGGCACTATGTTCTTGCTCCTTTATCGCTTTCACAAGCACCTCTAAAGGCACATCCACATCACCAAACTTTTCACAAGCTATGATTTTTCCAACCTTTCTAGGATAAAGATTCCAAAAAATCTCAAAGGGTGTATCTCCCAGCTCCCTAATATCACATTTGTGCTTAGTCTTGTTCTTTGTCTTGTCCTTTGTCTTGTCCTTGTTCTTGTCCTTGTTCTTGCTTTTGCCTAAGCCTGCTTCACCGCCAATTTTCCCTTGCTGCGCCTTCATTCTTCCGGCTTCCAATACGGGAAAAATCACATCTAAAGCCGCTTGGGCAAAGGGG
>JAZRCU010000024.1:0-2408 GCA_045659965.1 Faecousia sp. | reverse complement strand
CAGGAGCCATTGGGCATATACTTCTTTGCCACCTCGTAGTACTTATCTTCCGGCAGACCGCAATACTTGACCCATGCAACCTTAGGATTGGAGGACAGATATTCAGCAATTGCCTGTGCATTTGCACAATGCTGCTTCATTCTGAAGGGCAAGCTCTCCAGACCCAAATTCAGGTAGAATGCGCTCTGAGGAGATTGCACAGAGCCCAGATCCCGCATCAACTGGGCAGTACACTTGGTAATAAATGCACCGGCAAGACCAAAGCGCTCTGTATAGGTTACACCATGGTAGCTGTCATCCGGTGTACACAAGCCGGCAAACTTATCCGGATACTTCGTCCAATCAAATTTACCGCTATCAACAATACAGCCACCTACTGCAACACCATGACCATCCATATACTTTGTGGTAGAATGGGTCACAATGTCAGCGCCCCATTCAATAGGACGGCAGTTGACAGGTGTGGGGAATGTATTATCAATGATTAAAGGCAGGCCGTTGTCATGCGCAGCCTTGGCAAACTTTTCAATGTCCAACACAGTCAGAGCAGGGTTTGCAATGGTCTCGCCAAACACCAGCTTTGTATTGGGACGGATGGCAGCGCAGATCTCTTCATAGGAAGCATCGGGGCTAACGAATGTGGACTCGATACCCATCCGCTTCATAGTCACAGAGATCAAATTGAAGGTGCCGCCATAAATAGCGGAAGATGCAACAATATGATCGCCGCTGGAGGCAATATTAAACATAGCGTAAAAGTTTGCAGCCTGTCCGGATCCAGTATGCATAGCGGCGCTGCCGCCTTCCAGAGCGGCGATTTTTGCAGCCACAACATCACAGGTAGGATTGGCTAAACGAGAATAGAAGTATCCCTCGGCCTCCAGGTCAAAAAGCTTGCCCATATCCTCAGAAGTTGTATATTTAAAGGTTGTGCTCTGTACAATGGGGAACTGTCTGGGCTCACCGTTTTTCGGGCTATAGCCAGCCTGAATGCACAAAGTTTCTGTACGAAGTTTCTGATCCATTGGTATCACCTCATTAGATTTATAATGGTATTGTACTGCCCGCAGGAGTTTTTGTCAATTCCTATCGGTATAGAGACTCAGGGATCGGATCGTGACTGGCGAAAATATCTTCTTCTGCGCGGCTAAATATCTTCATCAGTAATTTTCTGCATCCCATAGCGTCCACGATCCCGGTCCTTGCCTGACCAAACACAGCGAAGGTTTGTACTCCCATATCCACCATTGGCTTTTCATAGATCCCATAGTAAATAGAGATATCCGGTGTCTTAGAACATTCTAAATTATATTGCTTTCCTTTTAGCACGCGACCTTGGTAATCATAAATGGTTGTTTCATAACTTTCTGTACCAAGTCTATCCGGTTGATTGGCTCGTTCTTCCACCGCATGAATAAAGGTATTCTTATCATTTCCAACACCGCACAAAAGGATTTTACCATTCCAATCCGCGATCTTGTCCCAGCAGAAGCCTGTGGTAGTCGGCGTAACCGCCTTTTCCTCCCCAGATACAAATTCCTCCGCCCGTTTTCCAAAGGCCCAAAGAGAATGGGTCGGATGCAGGGAGCGAATTCCATCATTACGAAAGGCCGCAGTCCTTGGAATTAAGCCAATATCCGGAACTGTCCTACGAACATCATAGACAGGACTCTCTTGCGTGACCTGCTCCCAAGTGTGAGTAGGCACCAACACAAGACCATCTTGGAAGTACTGGCACAGAGCATCCAGCACGCCCTGAGGACCATCTTCCACATCGCCGATCGCTTTCATGGAACTATGAAACACCACAGTATCCCATGGATGCAGCCCCATGCTTTTCAATTGGTCGATCAATTCACTTTTTGCTATCATTTCACAAACTCCAAAACATTTTACAATCACTTAAAAGCAAGTAATTCCCTAAGTAAAACACCAAAATCTATTATACATATAACAATTCTTGATGTCCATACAATTTTCTTATTCTCCACATTTTCCCTATAATTTCAACATTTAAAATTCCCCTATTTTCTTTTTGAAAAAAGCAAAAAAAGACTTGACAAACACACCCTAGATGGCTATAATAAGCATGTTCTGTTTGAGCTGCCGGTATAGCTCAGTTGGTAGAGCAGCTGATTTGTAATCAGCAGGTCGGGGGTTCGAGTCCGTCTACCGGCTCCATCAGAGCGTAGACACAAAACAGACTCGAACAATTTAATGCAACGCGGATGAGCGTTGCCGGCGAGGGCTTGACCGAGCCGCTCCTTGATTAAGCGAGTCCGTCTACCGGCTCCATACAGGCACGAACAGAAATTGAATATCTGGGGGAGTTCCCGAGTGGCCAAAGGGGACAGACTGTAAATCTGCTGCGTATCGCTTCGATGGTTCGAATCCGTCCTCCCCCACCA
>JAZRCU010000023.1:0-6920 GCA_045659965.1 Faecousia sp. | reverse complement strand
GGAAATGAAGAAGATCCCCGCTTGCATGTTCATCGTTGACCCCCGCAAGGAGCGCAACGCAATTGCTGAGGCTAAGAAGCTGAACATTCCTCTGGTTGCTATCGTTGACACCAACTGCAACCCCGACGAGATCGACTACGTCATCCCCGGCAACGACGATGCGATCCGTGCTATCCGTCTGATCGCTGCTACCATGGCGAACGCTGTGATCGAAGGCCGTCAGGGCGAGGACGCAGTCGTTGAGGCTGCTGCTGAGGCTACCGAGGCTGAGGCTTAAGTAATTCACTATAAATATATAGGCGCCCGACCGGGCGCCTTCTACAAATGTTTAGGAGGAAATGAAAATGGCATTTACTGCTTTGGATGTTAAGAAGCTGCGCGAAATGACCAACGTTGGCATGATGGACTGCAAGGCTGCTCTGACTGCTACCGATGGCGATATGGACAAGGCTGTTGACTGGCTGCGTGAAAAGGGCCTGGCTAAGGCTGCTAAGAAGGCAGACCGCGTTGCTGCTGAAGGCGTTGCTTACGCTACTGTTGTAGGTGGTGTTGGTGTTGTGATCGAAGTCAACTCCGAGACCGACTTTGCTGCTAAGACCGATAGCTTCATGGATCTGGTTAAGAACCTGGCTGAGGTTGTTGCAACTGCTAACCCCGCTGACGTGGAAGCTCTGAAGGCTTGCACCTATCCTAACTCCAACCTGACCGTTACCGAGATCATGCAGGAGAAGGTTATGTCCATCGGCGAGAACATGCAGATCCGCCGTTTCGACCGTTTTGACGCTAACACCAGCGTTGCTTACGTCCACATGGGCGGCACCCACGGTGTTCTGGTCAATCTGGAAGCTGACGTGGACGCTACCGAGATCGGTAAGAACGTTGCTATGCAGATCGCTGCTATGAGCCCCAAGTACTGGGACAAGAACGATGTTCCCCAGGCTGACGTGGATAAGGAGCTGGCAGTGCAGATCGCTCTGATGGACAACGATCCCAAGATGGCAAGCAAGCCTGCTGCTGTTAAGGAGAAGATCGCTGCCGGTAAGATCGCTGCTTTCTACAAGGACAACTGCCTGCTGCAGCAGGAGTTCGTTCGCTCCGACCTGTTCAAGGGCGACGTTGCTGGCTACATTGCTGACGCAGCTAAGAAGCTGGGCGGCAGCGTGAAGTTCGTCGGTGCTATCCACTACATCAAGGGCGAGGGCATCGAGAAGAAGGAAGACAACTTCGCTGAGGAAGTTGCTGCTCAGATCGCTAACGCTGGCAAGTAATCCTTCCCAAAGAAACATCAAAACCGCAATCCTTCGGGATTGCGGTTTTTTTCGCAAAAATCACAACTTTCTATTGATTTGTCACCATTGACTTATCCCTCTGCCGGTGGTACGATGCTCTTAGAATATACAACAAGGAGGAAACGCTTATGTTTTCAGCCGGATTTGCCAGAGTGGATATCACACCCCCCTTGGGGCTTGCCCTACAGGGAAATTCCCGTTACCGTCCTGCCGACGGCATTTTAGACCCCTTGCAGCTCAATGCCGTTGCCTTCAGCGACGGAGAAAATAAGGCCGTACTGATCACCGCCGACCTTCTGTACGTCATGGAAAATGCCGCCACCGAGATCCGGGAAAAGATCGCCGAAAGCTGCAACATTCCGGAAGATCACATCTTCATGCAGGGTCTGCACCAGCACACCTCTTTGCGCATCGGCAGCCGCCCCAACATCGGTAAGGGCTTTCAGGATGCCGGCTACCTAGACATTTTGTATCGCAAATACTGCGACGTGGCAGCTTTGGCTTTGTCTGATTTGCAGGAGGCAGAGCTTTTTGTAGCAGAGGGACAGACGGAAAAGCAGCTTTCCTTTATCCGCCGTTTCCGTATGAAAGACGGCTCTGTGATGACCAACCCCGGCCGGCTGAATCCGGACATTTTAGAAGCCCTAGGCACACCGGATAACACCGTCCGACTGGTGCGTATCAAGCGAGCAGAGGGTGATATCGCCTTGGTACAGTTTTCTTCTCACCCGGATTGCATTGGCGGCAACAAATACACAGCCGACTGGCCCGGCGCGGTCCGCCGCACCTTGGAAAAAGACATCCCCGGAGTCCACTGTATCTTAGTCAACGGCCCCCAGGGCGACACCAACCACGTTGACGTGACCTACGACCGCCTAAACTACCCCAGAGAACAGTACGGCAACATCTTCCCCCGTTATGAGTACATCCACTATATGGCCCGGCTCATCTGCGATGTGGTGGTAAAAAACTGGGACACCGCCAAAGAAAAAGCCTCCGGCAAGGTTTTCGGTCAGGTGATCATGAAATATATCCCCACCAATACAGACGGCATGGAACGGGTGGAAGCCTGCCAGCAGCAGCTCCGGGACATCCGCAGCGGCAAGATCGCGCCCCCTGAATACATTGGCGAACACGGCGAAATTATGCGGATTGCCGAACTTCACAAGGAGCTTTTGTACCAGAAAGTCCCGGTATCTCTGCTGGGCATTGGCGAAATTGCCTTTGTAGGCTTTGGCGGCGAGGCCTTTACCCACTACGGCCGGGCAGCCATCGCTCTGGGCAAAGAGCTGCACGTGATCCCTGCCACCTTAACCAATGGCGGACAGGGATATCTGCCCACGGCAGCTGCCTTCCAAGAGGGCGGCTACGAGGTAATGACCACCCGGTTCACTGAGCCCATCGAGGAAATTTTAATAGGGGCAGTAGAGGACCTGCTGAATACCTACCGTAATCAATAAGAAAAAGCGTGTTGCCGACAAAAGTCGGTAACACGCTTTCCTTTTATTCTGCCGGATAGGGATCCGGGCCTTCATGATCGCCTAGCTTGTAGACCACTCTTTTTAGGTAGCTTTTGGGGTCAGACAATGTTCCTTGTAAAATCTCTTCCTCTGTGATCCGGGCAGTCAAGATCTCCCGGGCGCAGTCCAAAGCTTCCTGCAGGCTACTTTTGAAACAGCCCCGATCCCGGTCATAAGTAATGTGGATGCTGCCGTCTGCACCCAGCGCCACATCGGGATAGGACACCCGGCTGCGCTCATCTAACAATAGCTTATAGGGAAAAGTCTTGCCATCATCTTCTGATAATAGAGCCGTTAAGTTGTTTCTTCCCTTGTTTTCATGATGGTTAATCAGCAGCACTCTGCGGTCGGGCAGCCGACGGATATGAAACCGGGAGCTGGGGCCGCCGTAGCCGGTGTTAAAATCCTTACCCCAATGCAGACCCCCATCATAGGAATCTGCCGCCCCAATGCCATAGGTAGTGCGGACAAAGCAGCGGATCACCCCATTGGGTAGCTCCAAAAACATATGCTCATCGTAGCTGCGTTTTTCTACATCCGCATAACCCAGTTTCCGGAAGCTCTTGCCCTGATCATAGGTAACATAGGCAAAAGAGCCCTTAGGGGTCACAGGGGAGTCCCAAGCCTTATCTAGGGTACGAACATCGTAATTCCACACCGCAATGGGGAAAAGCCATGCCCCGGTGGACAGCACCGTAGGCTTATTCATCATCACATTGTTGCCAATGAAAAATTCCTCTCCAAAGACCAGCGTATCTGCATCGGGATCATCGCAGATAGCCGCCCAAGTGCCATCCTCGGGACATCTGTTCCAGATCAGCCACAGCCGCCCCAGAGGGTCAATCCACAAGCAGGGATCAAAGCAGCGGTAGCCCTCTTCGTAGCAAATTGCCACAGTTTCTTCGTAATTTACTCCATCTTTGGAGCGCAGCAGCACCACATGATTTCCGATCTGCTCCCGGACGCCCCCGGAGTAAAATGCGAGAAAATACGTACCCTTTTTGGTCACCTCGATGCCGGGGATACCCACCCAGACTTGGTTTTTGGCTGCAAAGGGAGAAAATTTATCTTTATCCGTAATCAGCATAGCCCCACCTCCTGTCTTTTCCTTATTATACCACTCCTACGCCCAGTATTCCATAACAAAATGGCTTTTTACAAAAAAAGTGCGCTGCCCAAGGGCAGTGCGCCATAGTGATAAAATGGTTTTGAACGATCCCTTTTTCGCTTAACTGCACAAAAAATTCCCGAAATGCGTCAGCATTCCGGGAATTTTATTATTTGTTAATCAAAAAAGTTACCCCTTCAAAACTGCACAGCATCTAAAAAGAGCGCGGATTTTCTTGAGATAAGGAAAAAAGCGCAGGAATCCTTTGTGGATTGCGAGGATTTTTGACGCAATATCAGGGAAATCCGCGCCTTTTTAGACAATTTATCACTATGGTGCGCTGCCCTAGCAGCGCACCTATGTGTTATTCAATTCCCAGGGCGTTATTTAGTAGCTGCAAGGTATCTTCAAACCGAT
Source organism: Faecousia sp. (assembly GCA_045659965.1). GTDB lineage: Bacteria > Bacillota > Clostridia > Oscillospirales > Oscillospiraceae > Faecousia. Next base: position 2,586 of record JAZRCU010000023.1, on the reverse strand, counting down.
CGGGGATCTCCGGGCAGCCGAAAACACCGATGATGTACATTTGCCCCTCCACATCAAAGGCGGAAAGCAGGCAGCAGCCGGCAGAGGGTGTCTGGCCGGTTTTTAAGCCGAGGGCATAGACACATTCATATTCCGAGCCGGGCACAACCAAGAAATTGGTGTTTTCCCATTTTAAGGTGCGATCGGGAAGCTTCACTTCCGCCTCATACACCTGCACCGCTTGAGCGATCACAGGATGCGCCACAGAAAGCTGCCCGATCTTCACCAAGTCGCGGATACAGGTGAAATGCGCATCTTCGTGATAGCCGTCGGGGTTGGTGAAATTACTGCCGGTCATTCCCAGACTGCGCATTTGGTTATTGACCTCCGTCATAAAGGCCTGCACCGCATGTCTGGGGCTCAGGGAAAGATCATTTTTGATGGCGCGGCCTGCCTCCACCGCCAAAATATAGGCCGCATCGTTGCCGCTGGGCAACAGCAACCCCGTTACCAGCTGGGCGGTGGTCAGCACATCTCCCTTTTTGATATCCGCCACAGAAGATCCGGGACCCACCAGATCCAAAGCATCTGCGGCAGTGATCTGCTGATCCTCCGGCAAAAACTGCAAGGCAACGTAGGCCGTCATCAGTTTGGTGACGCTGGCAGGATAGACCTTGTCGTTTTCTGTGCCGGACAGATACTGGAACTGTCCCAAATTGCAATCATAGACGAAAGCCTGCCGGGCAGTCAGCTCCCGGTCAGCCGGGAAAGTCATCCAGTCAGGCTGGATCTGGACGGTGGTTTCTTCCACAGTTTCTGTGGTGGGGATGGTTTGGGTAGGGGATTTGTCAGAAGAAGCGGGGTTCGTCCAAAAGATGCAGACAAAAATTTCCGCCACCAAAATCACCGCTAAAATGCCAATTGCTATCACATATCCTTTTCGCATAAGTTACATTCCCCAATTAGATAAAGAACTGGAATACGCAGAAGGCTGCGTAAACGCAAAGAAGCAAAATGCCCTGCCAGCGAGAGAGTTTTTTATGCAGCAGCGCAGGCACAGTCAGCAGCACCATCACTCCCAGCATCACAGGAATATCCAGCACCAAAGAAGCATTCTGACCAAATAAGGTCTTGCCCACAGGCACATCGAAGGGCGCTAAGGTCACAGAAATGCCGGACACCAGCACCAAGTTGAAAATGTTTGCGCCAATGACGTTGCCGATGCCCAAGGAAGCATGACCCTTGCGCAAGGAGGTGATGGTGGTCACCAACTCCGGCAAAGATGTGCCCAGCGCCACAAAGGTCAAAGCAATTACAGTTTCAGGAACGCCCAGCGCCTGTGCGATCAATGTGCCGTTGTCTACCAGCAGGTCAGCGCCCACGGCAATCACTGCTGCGCCAAGAAGAAGCTGCACCAAGTCCATCCACAGAGGCTCTTTTTTCACTTCCTCCAGACCTTCCACCTCAGAAAGCTCCGGATTTTTGATGCCCTGACGGACAGTGATGAACATATACACAGCAAAAATAAAAAGCATCACAAAGCCCAGCCACCGGGGGAATGTGCCTAAATAATAGGCAGCAAAGCAATAAATAGCTGCACTGACAAAGAAGAACAATACAGGCATCTTCATGGTCTTGGTGTTGACCTTGCCGGGATTGACCGCCACAGAGATGGCCGCAATCAAGGCGGTGTTACAAATAATCGAGCCGATGGCGTTGCCGTAAGCCATAGCACCTTGTCCGTTTAAGGCGCCGGTGGCAGACACCATCACCTCCGGCAGCGTTGTACCGATGGACACCACCGTAGCGCCCACGATAATATCCGGCAGCTGAAAACGCTTGGCAAGGCCTGTTGCGCCGTCGACAAACCAATCGCCGCCCTTAATCAGGGCAATCAATCCAACAATAAACAAAAGTACAGGAATTAGCATACATTTTGCTCCTTATTCTACAAATTTGCACATCTGCCATAATATCATATTACCATATATTCTACCCGAAATCAACGTTTTAACTGTTGACTTTCTGTAAATTTCCTCTTATAATTTTGAAAACACGAAAGGAGGTAGCTTCCCATGAAAGCGTTAAAAGAAGAACTTTTGTCCCGGGAACTTACCTGCTTAGTAGTCTGGGAACAGGGCCGTTTTGAAAGCCGGAAGCGCGGCGTTGCGCCCCTTTTGGAGCTGCTGACCACCCAAGGCCGCTGCCCCCAAGGAAAGGCGGCAGACAAAGTGGTAGGCAGAGCCACCGCCTTTTTGTATCGGCTTCTGGAAATTCAGACGCTTCATGCCGGGGTGATCAGCCAAGGGGCGCTGGAGGTGCTGAAAGACTCCGGCATCACCGTGACCTACGATACCTTAGTCCCCGGCATCCGCAACCGGACAAACACCGGCCCTTGCCCCATGGAAGCAGCCACCGCCAACTGCCATACCCCGGAGGAAGCCTTAGCTGCCATCCGGGCCACCCTTGACAAACTGGCAAGCCCCTAATATAATAACTTTGATAATTTCATAGGACAGTTCGCGGAAAACATATTTCCTACCCTCCTGTCGGTAAACAAAACTAGGTTTATGAACAGATGGGTGCTTTTGCGCCCATTTTTTATTT
>JAZRCU010000022.1:0-9962 GCA_045659965.1 Faecousia sp. | reverse complement strand
CAAAGCCACAGAAAAGGACGAAAAGGCAGCCCTGGAAAACCAGGCTAAGGAAAAGAAAGCCTTTGCCATGTGCCAGGAAAAGATCGCGCAGCTGCAGTTGGATATGCAGCTGGTGAGCGCAGAATGTTCCTTTGACGGCAGCAAGATCCTGTTCTTCTTCACCGCGGACGAGCGTGTGGATTTCCGGGAACTGGTGAAGGGCCTTGCCAGCGCTTTCCACACCCGGATCGAGCTGCGGCAGATCGGTGTCCGTGACAAGGCCAAAATGGTTGGCGGTCTGGGTATCTGCGGCAGACCCTTCTGCTGCGCTACCTTCCTAGACGATTTTCAGCCGGTATCTATTAAAATGGCAAAGACTCAGAATTTGAGCCTAAGCCCCACTAAGATCTCCGGCACATGCGGCAGACTGATGTGCTGTCTGAAATACGAACAGGACGCGTATGAAGATCTGATCCGCAACAGCCCCAAGGTAGAGTCCTTTGTGGATACTGTGGAAGGCCGCGGTACTGTGGTGGATGTTAACCTGCTGCGGCAGCGTGTCAGCGTTCGGTTAGAAGATCGCCCGGAGGTGATCATGACCTTCCCTAATAGCGAGATCGCTGTGCTGCGCAATGGCAAGGCCAAAAAGACCGATCCCCCCATTCCTGCAGATTTAGCTCCCATTTCCGGCAATCCCAGAAAGAAGCGCCGCTTCGAGCCCATTGAGGACGAGCCTGTGGTGTTAGACTCCATCCGCTTCCGCTATAGCGAAGAAACTGTGGCAGAGGAATTAGAGCTTGCTCAGCCGGAAACTGCAGAGCAGGAAGAAGCTCAGCCCAAGCAGAATCGCCGCAGAAACCGCCGCAAACCCAGAGGTCAAAAGCCGGAACAGGCGGCAGCTCCGGAAAAAGCAACTGCACCTCAGGAAAAACAGGCAAATGATTCGGCAAAGCCCCACAACAAGCGTCGGTATCATCGCCGCCGCAGACCTGCTGCCCCTAAAGAATAACGCACATCATCCCAGGATGGAACTGTCCGTCCTGGGATGTTCAAATCAGGTGGTACTATGAAATTTGGATTCTTTACCTTAGGTTGTAAGGTAAATCAATATGAGACGCAAGCCATGGAGCAGCTGCTTTCTGCCTTGGGTCACACCACATCAAAATTCGAAGAGGATTGTGACGGATATATTATCAACACTTGCTCCGTCACCGCTGTGGCTGACAAGAAAAACCGGGCCGTCATTCGCCGCTGCCGCAGAGAGCATCCCCAAGCCGTAATTGGCGTGTGCGGTTGCTACAGCCAGCACGACCCCAAAGCGCTGCAGGCTCTGGGAGTAGATGTGTTGGGCGGCAGCGCTCAGCGGGAGGAATTTCTGCACCAAATGCTGCAAACCATGGCTGATCGGCAGCCCCGGGAGGTTTTGGATGCCGCTTTAGCCCGTCGGGAATTTGAGGTGCTGCCTGCCGGTGGTCTGGAAGGCCGCACCCGGGCCATGCTGAAGGTGCAGGATGGCTGCGTGAATTTTTGCACCTACTGCATCATCCCCTTCACCCGAGGCCCTGTCCGTTCTGCCCCGGTGGAGCTGGCAGTGAGTCAAGCAAAGCTTTTGGCGCTGCAAGGCTATCGGGAATTGGTGGTCACCGGCATTGAGATCGCTTCTTGGGGTGTGGACCTACCGGGCAAGCCTCCGGTAAAGGACCTGATCAAAGCCCTATGCCAAGCCGTGCCCCAGCTACGGATCCGCCTTGGCTCTTTAGAGCCCCGGGTCATTACCGAGGATTTCTGCCAAGAACTACAATCCTTAGAAAATCTTTGTCCGCAGTTTCATTTGTCTATGCAGTCCGGCTGCAACAGCGTTCTTGCCCGGATGGGCCGCAAATATGATACTGCCCGGTATTTAGAAAGCGTAAAGCTGCTAAATGCCTATTTCCCCAGCTGCGCCATTACCACAGATATGATCGTGGCGTTTCCCGGAGAAACTGAGCAAGAATTTGAAGAAAGTCTTTCCTTTATCAAAGAATGTAACTTTGCAGATATGCACATTTTCCCCTACTCCCGCCGTCCCGGCACCAAGGCAGACAAAATGCCCTGTCAGCTGGGCAATGCGGTTAAGGAGCAGCGCAGCCGGCAGGCAACCCAAGTGGCTCTGGAAATGGCACAGCGCTATCGCAATGGCTTTTTGGGAAAGACTTTGGAAGTGTTGTTTGAAGAGCCGGAAGGAGAATTTTTCACCGGCTACACCCCCAATTACCTGAAGGTATATGTCCGGGGAGAGAGCCTACACAATCAGATCAGAAAGGTCAAGATCACCCAAATCTACCAAGACGGTGTCATGGCAGAACTGCTCCAGCAAAATTAGGGGCAGACAAACTGATTTTTTTGTGTTATACTATACAGTAGAATTTTATCGTCCTTATAAAAGGAGGCGTTTGATTTGAAATATTGGCGTGGCTATCTTGTGGCCGGTATTCTTGCCGCCATCGCCCTTGCCCTCACTGCCTTTGCCAAGGCCCACACCTTTCTGGTGGATATGATCTACCCTTATATCAGCCGAATGGTAGTGACCACCATAGCCAACTGGACAGGTGGAGCAAGCTTCTGTGTATGGCAGGCGCTGGTGCTGGGTATGGTGGCTTTGGGCATCGCCAGCATTGTGCTCATGATCTTGCTGAAATGGCATCCTGTCCAATGGTTTGGCTGGGTGATGGCAACGGTGAGTTTCATTTTCATGTGCAACACTGTGCTGTACGGTCTGAATGAATACACCAGTCCTCTGGCAGACGATATCCGTCTGGAGATCACCGATTACAATGTTTCCGAGCTGAACGAAGCTGCGGTTTTCTTCCGTGATAAAGCAAATGCTTTGGCGCAGGAAGTTGTCCGGGACGAAAAGGGCAATCCCAAGTTTGGCACTTTTGAGGAAATGGCCCAGCAGGCCGGACAGGGTTTCCAGATGTTGACCTATGAGAAAACCATCTCCGCCTTTGCCGGCTCTACCGCCCCTGTTAAAAAGCAGACTTGGTTTGCTACCAAGGGTGACTCCGGCATGCTGCTGCCCCTGACCGGTGAGGTGCTGGTAAATCCCAAAGTCCCCACCGCATGTATGCCCTTTGCTATGTGCAAGGAAATGGCCCACCGTCTGGCTATCTATAGCGATGCCGACGCCAGCTTCGCCGGTTTCTATGCCGGCATCCACAACGAGTCTGTTTCCTTCCAGTACTCTGCTTACCTGATGGCATACCATTATTGCTATCAGGCCCTGAAGGATATCCCCACCAGCACCGCCCAGAACGCTGCTTCTCAGACAAATAGCGGTGTTAATGAACTGCTGAAGGCAGATCTGGAGGATTGTTTCAAGTTCTACGGCGATGCAAAAGCCACCGCCCATGTCCGTACCGCTACCCGGACGCTCCGGGAAGCAACCCCCACCACCCAAGATCCCACCGAAGACTCTGTAGCCGCAACACAGCCGGAGGCTTCCGATACCCAGATTGATATTTCCTTCTCCTCCTATACCGATGTGGCAGACTTGTTTGCCAGCTGGTATATTCAGGAATATATCACACCTTTGCACCGGGACGAGGAAGTGGAGTTTAACCCCTACGATTCTACACAGGTAGATCTTAGCGGCAACGTCAATGCCAAGGTGGAAAACTAATGGAAATGTTACGCACTGTCCAAGCAGGTCTGCCTAATCTAGGCTTGGTCCTGCCCGAAGAGATCCAAAATCAGCTTTGCGCTTTTGGCAAGGCCGTGGTGGAGCAGAATAAGGTGATGAACCTGACTGCCATCACTGAAGCCTCTCAGGTAGCAAAGCTTCATCTGTTGGACTCTATTTCTTTGCTGACTGTGGCAGATTTCAAAAACAAAAAAGTCATTGATGTAGGCTGCGGCGCAGGCTTTCCCGGTGTTCCGGTGAAGATTGCCTGTCCGGAAGCGGATATGACCTTATTAGACTCTCTGGGCAAGCGGATGCATTGGCTGGAAACTGTGCTGCCCCAGTTGGGTGTGGCTGCCACCTGCATCACCGCCCGGGCAGAAGAGGCCGTTGCTGATCGCCGGGAGCAATATGATTTTGCCACCTCCCGAGCCGTGGCCCGGCTGAACATTCTGCTGGAGCTCACCGCCCCCTATGTAAAAGTTGGCGGCAAGGTGCTGGCCATGAAGGGTACAGCCGCACAGGAAGAGCTACAGGAGGCAAAAGGGGCTATCAAGAAACTGGGTCTGGTGCTGGAACAGGTAAAGGAATTTCCCGTAGACGGCACAGCCCACACAGTGATCGTGCTGAAAAAGATTGCCCCCACCCCCAAACAGTATCCTCGGCGCTATGCAAAAATCAAGCAATCCCCTCTATAAAAAGCCAACAGGCGTGACTTATGCAGTCACGCCTGTTTTTTACCTATATATGGTAAATTTTACAAGAAACTTCACCAACATATTGGGTTTCGACAAATTTTGCAAATATTTTGTGGTATTATGCAGAAGGATGTCCGGGGCGTAAGCTGACACACACCACCGTGGCATCATCCTCTCCTGCTGTTTCCGAACAGGTCAGCAGTGCCTTGGCCACTTCCCCCGGTGGCTGGTCTGCCATTTTCGTACAACGGTGCAGGGCTTCCTCTTCCCCTACTCCGTCACTGACCATCATCAGCAGTTCCCCACGGCGCAGGGATAGCCGCCGCCCATCAGCCATTGGTTCTGTCACACAGATCCCCGGCGGTGGGCCGGCTATCCCTATTTTTTCTACCCCCAAATGGCTAATCAAATAACTGGGAGCTGCGCCCCATTTATAAAGGGTCGCTTTTCCCGTGGTCAGCTCCAACTCCAACAGATCTACTGTCACCGCCCCGGCCCGGCTGCGCAGCGCGCAAATACTGTTTAAACTCTGCAGCGCATGCTCTGCAGGATACCCAGCACAGAGCATCTTCTTTAACAGCATCACTGCCGTCTGCCCCTCCTGTACTGCTCCTAAGCCTGTCCCCATGCCGTCGCAGAGCATTACGTAATATTTACACCGCACTCCGGCAAACATGGAGCATCTGTCCCCATTTTCCTCTTGGGGGCGATTGGAATAGATCTGCACATTGGCTTCATAGCAGGATGTTATATTCTGATGTTTCTGGGCCAGCTGATCCGATAGATCACGTAAATACTCCCCTAAAAACCGATACTGCTGGATCACCGCTGAGCGGTATTCTGCCTGACGCTGCCGATCTGCGCAAATTGAGCGCAGCTGCTCCTGACTGCGATGCAGCTGGGCCAGAAACCGGCTTGCCTTTTTGCAGATCACCGGAAGCTCCTCCACAGATAACAGTGGCTTATATAATAGCGCCGCAGGCAGCCGGGCAAGCTTTCGGCTATCCTTGCAGCCTTTCCGGCATGGGCAGCTATGACAGGCTTCCTCTGCTGCCCGTTCCACCAGCGCCGCCTCGTCCACCGGGACTTGGGGCGCTTCCAGAAGCAGCTGTTGGGTCTGCAACAGCGCCCCGGAAGCCATTTCCAGCCGCACCTGCGCCACTCCGGTTTCTCCCCGACGGGCAGGCACAACGCTGCTGCCGGGAAGTAGCAATCCCACGACCGCCCCAGCCACCAGACTTGCCACAGGATAAAGATCCCAAATCTTTGTCAGTCCTGCCACCGCTAAGTACATAAGCCCCGGAGTCAAAGCAGACATCCACTTAGGATACCGAGGCAGAAATCTGACAAAAAAGCTAGCGCTGAGCACAGCCGTGATGGGCACAGGACTGACCCCGGAAAGATCCAGCGCCAAACCTGCCAAGGCCGCCCCGGGAAATGCCCCCCGGACCGCCAAAAGTCCCCCGGCCACAAAGCCAAGGTTGCAATATCCAAAGGGGGTCAGCTGGGCCAAGGAAAGCACACAAAGGCTGCTGGCCAGCCAGTCTAACACCGGATTTCTTCGAAGCATAACTGTCTTGGAAAGCCAAGCCGTGCCTGCCCCCAGCAAAACCCGAAGCAGATATATGCCCACCGGGGTGGCATCCTGCAGCCAAGTCTGAAAAAACACCCCAGCTGCAGAAACAACCAGCCCGGCAGCTGCCGGTAGCAGCAGAGGTGTCTGCTCCTGTAAAGATTGCCGCCCGACAAACAAGCTGATAGCCAACGCTCCCAGCACCCAAAGAACACCTTGATACCCAGCGCTGCCCCAAAACCACAAATATCCTGCCACGCTGCCTAGCGCTGCCAATACTGCGCCGCCACCGGTGCAGCCACAAACAAAGCCCATGGCAACAGGCATGGACAGATTCCCAAGGCTGGCCGGGGCAAGGAAGAAGCCGCCCAAGGCATAGCCGATTCCCCGTAGGGCAGTCAGCACCCCGGGATACCGGGCCAGCCTGCCTACATACTGCCGTCCTCTGCGCACATAACTTTCCACAACCGCCATCATATGTAACACGACCTTTCCGTTTCTATAAAAATCCTACCACACCCAATGTGCGTATTTTGTCAAAAACCGATGCTGCAGGATAAGTTTCTTGCATATGAAGAAAGTTCGTTGTATAATATATAAAATTGTAAAGCTTCAGGGAACTGACCCCCGAAGCTTAGGAGGATAACAATGGCAGTAGAATATGAACTGAAATTTCAAACTACACCTGCGGTGCTTGCTGCCATTGACCACAGCATCCCGGGAGCATCAACTGTGTACGAAATGGAAACGGTGTATTATGACACTCCCTCAGGGGCACTTTCTGCCCGCCGTTATACCCTGCGCTGCCGCAGAGAAAACGACAGCCATATCTGCACCTTAAAAACCCCTGCCAAGGAAGGCAGAAACGAAATCGAACTGTCCTGTAGCAATATCCACGATGCCTTAGATCCTTTGTGTGAAAAATCCGGCATCGCAGATTTAAAGGATATTTTAGAAGAAGGAATCGTTCCGGTCTGCGGCGCACGATTTACCCGGATCGCCAAGACCTTGGATATTCCCGGCGGCACAGCAGAATTGGCCCTTGACCAAGGGGTGCTTCTGGGAGGCGGCAAAGAACTCCCTCTTTGCGAGGTAGAAGTGGAATTAAAAGATGGCTCTATTGCGGCTGTCCAAGCCTATGGCAAAGCCTTAGCGCTGCAATTTGGCCTAACAACGCAGCCGAAAAGTAAATTCCAACGGGCCTTGGCCCTAGGGAAAGGAGACTCCCATGGCTAACTTTGAAGCCCTTTTTGCAAAATATGACCGTCTGGTACTTTTCGACACAGAAACCACCGGACTGGATTTTGCCCGGGATGAGATCATCGAATTTGCCGCCGTGGTGGTGGAAAACCAGCAAGGCCAGCCTGTGATCACACAAGAATATGATCAGCTGATCACCTTGAGCCCCGGCATGCGGATTCCTCCGGAGATCGAAAAGCTTACCGGCATCACCAATCAGGATGTGGCAGAAAAAGGCATTTCCAAGGACCAAGTCTGCCGGGATATTCACCAGATGTTTTCCGGCAACACCTTGCTGCTGGCCTACAATGCCCATTTTGATCTGAGCTTTGTGTTTTATCTTTTACTTAGAAATGGCGATCCTTGTGTATTAAAAGGCAAAGATAAGCTGGATCTTCTGACAGTCTATAAAGACAGAGCCAGCTACCCCCATAAGCTTTGCCATGCCATCACCCATTACGGCTTAGAGGGCAAGGTGGTCAACTCCCACCGGGCCGTGGACGATGTGATCGCCACAGTGGAAGTTATGAAGGCCATGGAAGCAGAAAAAGACGACATTACTTGTTATGTAAACTTATTTGGTCACCACCCCACCTACGGAATCAGTGGAAAGCCCATCGGCTCTGTGACCTATAAGCCTCAGCCTTACGATTGCCCCATTCCCCTTTACCAGCAATAAAGAAATTTGCTTAGACAGAAAGAGGAGGTGTTTTTCATGGAACAAAGAGAAGCTTCCTGCAAGGGTTGTTTATTAGGCCTTGCAGTGGGCGATGCCATGGGTTACGCCGTAGATAAGAAAAGCTATACAGAGATTTGTGAAGATTACGGCCCCAACGGCCTGCTGGGCTATGATCTGGTCAATGGCACTGCCGATGTAACCTCTTACACCCAGATCGCTGCCTTTTTGTGCAACAGTCTGCTATTAGGCGCCATCCGGGGTAACCCTGAGCGATATAGCCGCTTTGTGGTGCTGGGTCTGCGAGAGTGGGCAAAAAGCCAGCAGTTCCGCTCCGCCACGGAAAAAACCTACTGTTGGCTGGCACAAGTGCCCCAGATGCGCCGCCGGCTGTGTATGGACACCAGAATTTTAGATGCCTTAAATCGAGAGATTTTAGGAACACCGGAAAAGCCTGTACTGGTATCGGACACCCCCAGCGCCTTGACTGCCGGTGTGGCCATTGGTCTGATGTATGACCCGGAGAAGATGTCCATTGCACAAGTAGGCACATTGGCAGTAGAAGCCATTGCCTGTACCCATGGCGATCCGGAAACCTTCCTTTCCGGCGCAGTACTGGCCTACAGCATTGCCGCTATTTTACAAGATCCTCAGCAGCCCTTAGCTGCCCAATTTGACCGGGCCTGTCAGGCTATGGTGGCCCAGTTTGGGGAACGCTTCCCACAGGCGCAAAAGGTTTCTGACCTTGTCCATCACGCCATCGAACTGACCAAAGATCCGGAACTCAGCCCCTTAGCCGCCTTGGCCCTGTTAGGCTGCACCACTGCTGCCGAGTGTCTGGCCGGCAGCGTATATTCCAGCTGCATCCACACGGCTAACTTTGACGAGGCCATGATCTGCGCCGTCAATCACTCCGGGCGCAGCTGCGCTGTAGGCGCAGTGACCGGTGCGCTCTTAGGTGCAAAGCTTGGCTATGAGGCGCTGCCGGAATTCTATCTGGAGTCCTTAGAGGCCGCACCCGCCTTGCAGGAGTTGGCAGAGGATATCTCCCAAGGCAAGCAGGTGCTTCGGATCTTCGATGATAGCTGGGATCATAAGTATGTGCAAGGTCTTGCACCCTAAAAGCGGCAAAAAATCCAACACCGCTTATGAAAAAGTGGAAAAATATTACTTTTTTACGGAAAAAGCCCTTGCAAAACAGAAAATAAGGTGCTATAATACTTACGTAAGATGTAGATGTGTATGAAAGAGAGGGGTTCCACCCCTCTCTTTTTCAATGCATGTAAAAGGATGGTGAACAATATGAAGATCACAGATCAGGTAACCGCCTTCGCCCAACCCATCGTAGAAGAAAAAGGCTGCACCCTTTGGGATGTGGAGTATGTTCGGGAAGGCAGCGAACGGTTTTTACGGCTGTACATCGACAAGGTAGGCGGTGTCAGCATTGACGACTGCGAGGCAGTTGCACGGGCAGTCGATCCAATCCTAGATGAAAAAGATCCCATTGCAGAAAGCTATCATTTCGAGGTGTGCTCTGCAGGCTTGGAGCGTGTGCTTAAGCGCCCCGGTGATTTCGCCCAGTTTATGAATTCTGCGGTACTGGTTAAGCTCTATCGTCCCAGAAACGGACTGAAGGAGATCCCCGGCATTTTGCGTGGCTACGAAGATGGCAAGGTGACCGGCGAAGCCGGCAAGGAAACCATTACCTTTGAAAAATCCGAGCTGGCTCTTGTGCGGCTTCGGGTAGAGTTTTAAAAACAAACTATAAAATATGGAGGAAATAGAAATGGCTAGAACAACAAAAGCCAAAAAGGGTGCATCTGCACCTAAGGTAGAGATTGGCGCAGAGATTTTTGCCAGCCTGCGGGATCTTGAGAAGATCAAGGGTATTCCCGTTGCGTATATGGTAGAGCGGCTGAAGCAGGCCCTGACCAACGCTTACCGGAAGGATCGTGAAGATCACCGGGATATTCCTGCAGAAAACGTGGTTGTGGATCTGACTGAAGAAGGTCTGTCCATGCCCCTGATCAAGACCGCTGTGGAAGAAGTGGAAGATTCTGCAGTAGAGATCCACATCGACGCTGCCCCTAACATTAACCGCAATGCCCAGGTAGGCGACGCCATCACCATGGATGT